>JBLIZK010000394.1:0-11684 GCA_048859825.1 Paludibacter sp. | reverse complement strand
GGTTTGAAAACTGAAAAAGGCCTTGACAGCCGTAACACTCTTCCTGCATTTCTCGGAAAATCAGACAAAGCCCGCACCGAACTTGTGTTGGAAGCACAGGGACGAACTGCACTGCGCTCTGGAAACTGGGTATATATTCCTGAATACAAAGGAAGAGAACGTAATAAAACAGGTAACGAACTGGCTAACATTCCGGGTGGAGGATTGTTTAATATTAAAGAGGACCTTGGTCAGCAAAACAACCTGTTACTGACCAACCAAAAGATGGCTAAGAAATTAGCAAAGCGTCATAAAAAAATTACCGGCCTTTAAGCTGCCGAAAATAAAAACGATACTTTTTCACCACATATGGAACATCCCGAGTATCGGGAGTCACAGTAGTTTTTAAAATTAGAAAAAAGACATAGAACACATAGGGTGGCTGTATCAAAAGCGCACTTGAACTCTTTTAAACTTACGATTTATAAGACCTTTTTCATTTCTGCCCCTAAATCCCCTAAAGGGGACTTTGAGTTAGCATCATTTTGTGATAACGATTTTTGTTTTTCTATTTCGAACAGTGAATTATAATTTGTTTTATCCTGATTGGTGCTCATAATTTTGTTATTTTGCCCCTAGCCCCTAAAGGGGAACTAAGTTAGTTTTGTTTTTATATTTTTCTATTTCAATTATCAATACTAATTTCTATTCCCCTTTAGGGGTTAGGGGTAGTTTTCAGTACACATCCAATTGCAGTCTCTTTGTTTTTTCCAGATTATCTACATACTCCTGCGCCTGTTCTTTGCTGAGAAGGCCATGTTTTTCGACAATTTTCAATAAATTATCCTGCACGGCACGTGCCATGTTTTTCATATCGCCACAAATGTAGAAATGCGCTCCTTCTTCAAGCCATTGATATATTTCAGCACCGTTTTCCCATAATTTATCCTGCACGTACACTTTTTTATCGCCATCTCTGCTAAAGGCCACATCCATTTTGGTGAGTGCGCCCGATTTCAAAAAATCCTGCCATTCGGTTTGGTACAAAAATTCAGTTTCGAAATTGCGATTGCCAAAAAACAACCAGCTTTTCCCTGCATTGTCGGCCAATTCGCGGTGCTGTACAAAAGCTCTGTAGGGAGCAATGCCTGTTCCTGCGCCTACCATTATGATCGGTGTCTGATCATTTTCGGGCAAACGAAAACCAGGATTCGGTTCGATAAATACCGGCACCGTTTCGTCGTCAACCATCACATCCGACAGGTAATTGGAGCAGGTACCTTTTTTATCGCGACCGGCATGATGGTATTGCACAACGCCAACTGTAAGGTGTACCTCGCCCGGGAAAGCTTTAGGGCTCGACGAGATGGAATAATAGCGTGGCTGTAACGGACGCAGGATTTTCACCAGACTCTCAGCCGAAATATCAGCCGGATAATCCGTAAACAAATCCACCACATCGCGCCCATCCAGATATGATTTAAATTTTTCGGCATCGGTGGTAAGTACGGCAAGCGTCTCGTTCGGATATGATTCCAGATAACGTTTCACCACATCTACCGTAATTTTTGAAAGTTCGAGATTTTTGTGTAAAGCCTCTTCCAACTTTTTATCTTTGCCATTGATAGTTACAATAGTACCGGCATCCAATCCGGTAACAGCAAGTACCTCATTAATTAATTCGGTGGTGTTTACAGGCAAAATCCCCGCAGCATCGCCTGGTTGATAATTCAAACCCGGATTGTTTTCGGTGCTTAATTCGATATGAATGGTTTGCCTATCCGAACCACGACCATGTAAACCCACCTTATGCAGTACAGGCGCTTTAAACGGATTGTTTTTACTAACTGAAGGCGTTCCCGGTTTTTTAGCAGAGCTTACAAACGAAAATTCAGGGTTCGAAACTGGTTTGGTTGCAACTCCTCCTTCAAAGGAAGCTAAAGCATCGGGCAACCACTTATCAACTGTTTCTTCGAAATCCACGTCGAGCGTTGCGCGTGAGTGAACACGTTTTGCACCCAGTTTCTCCAACTGATTATCGAAATCGATACCCGCTTTACAGAAATGGAAATACGAAGAATCGCCCAAACCCAACACCGTGAAATTCAGATTTTCCAGTTTTGGAGCACGCTTGCTATGAATAAATTCGTATAAGTCTTTAGCTGAAAACGGAGGTTCACCTTCGCCGTGGGTTGAAACGATGACCAGGAGATTTCTCTCATTTTGCAAATCGCGGGTTTTGTAGTCAGCCATATTTTTCAGTATTACCTGAAATCCTTTTTCGGAAGCCGATTTTTGTATTTTCTTTGCCAATCCTTCGCCGTTACCGGTTCGTGAACCGTAAAGAATGGTGAGGTCTTTTGGTTGCGCTGGCACCTGAACAGGTTCATCAACAGGCAATTCACTGTCGTTGACAATTAAACCTGCAAAATAGCCGGCTAACCATACTTTTTGTTGCTGATTGAGTGTTTGAGTGAATTGCTGAAGCAATGTTTTTTGTTCTTGTGTGAAGATATCCTGTAACATATTGATTTATTGATGTGATGATAAGATAATGTGACGATAAATACTCTCCTTTATGTGTTGTGAATCATCTTTAGATTTGATAATCGTTTGGAGTTTCTTTTACTTTACCAAACTTAATTTTGTTCCACATTCGCTCATGAAAATAAAAAACGGCTATTTTCGACACAAAATCGACACTCATTATTGACAAAGCAAATTCCATTTTGCCTGTTACAACAAGTGATATTAAGAATGTTGTAATAGTACCCGTAATACGGTACGATATGGATTTAACAAGACTACGATAGTTTTTCTCTTTCATCTATTTTAAATTAAGTGAGATATTAGTTGTTCAGTAAACTCAAAACTTTATGTACTTCCACACTGAGTTGAAGTTCAGGTATTAATTTCAGGCCTCTTTCGCTCATTTTGTTAGCTGTTTTTTGTAATATTACTTTTGCTTTTTCGGGGTCGAACTGACCTGCAAAGGGAACCAGATACCATTTGATAAATGTCAAACAGGCTGTATCTTCAATAATCGATGCGTTGGTGTTTGTTTTGTCGGCTTTGTTTTTCAGGGCATCTATTACAACAGCAATAGCTTCGTCGGCAATGTTGGCTTGTTTTAGCGTATTGGTTGTAACATTCAGTTGATGCTCCATGATGTCTGCACGCCACTGATAATACCCTTTTTTGTCCATGCTAAAAGTGGCACGTGGAATGCTCCAGCGACTTATATGTTGACATTGGGCTGCCAACTGCAACTCCAATGAAGCATTGGGCTGCACTTTTTGAAGAATGGCCAGCATTCTTTGGCTATAAAGTAGTTCAGCTTTAATATCAACCCCATCAATTGTTTCCGAATTCGGGTCCTGATTGTGTACTGAGTTTATGAGCTCTACTGCTTTGATATATTGTATTTCTGTCATTATTATTTTAAATATTTACCACATAAGGCACATTAGCAGGAATAAAGTTGAGAGAAACCTGTCGGTTTTTTAAGCACACATAAGTTTAAAACTCTTACTTTACAAACCTTATAAACTATCTTTTATGAAGTCCACATTCTTTCTGCTCAGGGTTTTCCCACCACCAGCGACCGGCACGAATGTCTTCGCCTGCCTCTACAGCGCGTGTGCAAGGTTGGCAACCTATGCTCGGAAAACCTTTGTCGTGTAGTTTGTTATAGGGTACTGAGTTGGTCTTGATATAATCCCAAACCTGTTGTTCGGTAAAATCAATCAGCGGATTGAGTTTTATCAGTCCGTTGGCCTCATCCCATTCCACTAATTGTATGTTTTGACGTGTAACCGATTGTTCGCGACGCAAACCGCAAATCCATACGTCCAGGCCTTCGAATGCCCGTTTCAATGGTTCAATTTTTCGTACCTGACAACAGGCTTTTCGCTGTTCAATGCCGGTGTAAAACAGATTAATGCCTTCTTTTTTTACCAAATCTTCTACTTTTTGGTAATCCGGAAACTTTACTTCCAACTGAATACCGTAGCGAATGTTGGTTTTATCAATCAGACTGTAGGTTTCTGGAAAAAGCCGACCGGTATCAAGCGTGAAAATTCGCGTCGATTTATCAATCTTCACAATCAAATCAGTCAGTACCTGATCCTCAATGCTCAAACTTGACGACAACGCGATTTTGCTTTTGTATTCGCTTAAGAAAAACTCCAAAACATCTTCATGTGTTGCGTTCTTAAACTTACTGTTCAGATTTTCAATTATTTCTTTCATTGTTTTTTATTAGAGCAGAGACCGCAAAATATAAGACGCGGAAGTTTTTATCAATTTATTTGTGTGATTTGCGTTTCAAGTTTCTTTCTAAATCGCAAATGCCTCGTCCTCCAAATCGTGCACTATCATTCCTGCTCCTACAGTTTCGAATGTATGCTCGTCAATCAGCACCAAACTTCCGGTTACACGGTTTTCGCTGTACGAATCGTATTTCAGAGGTTTTAGCGTTTTGATTGAGATATGTGCGATGTCGTTCATTTTTACATTTTTATCGTCTACGATATTTTCAAGCGTATTGATGTTGACTTTGTAATGAACATTTTTGATAATGGCGCGGGTTTCGTCGGTGCCATGACGGACAATGTATTTTCCTCCTTCGTTAAGCGGCCTATGATTGAGCCAGCAAACCAGCAGAGAAACATTTGCATTTACTGTGGGCTGTAATTCATTGGTTTTTACCAATAAATCGCCCCGGCTGATGTCCACATTATCGGACAACCGAATGGTAACCGATTGAGGTGTAAATGCTTCGGAGAGCGATTTTGTGCCTTCGTCGATAGCAATAATTTTCGATTGGGTTTTGGAAGGCAATACAGTAATATCGTCGCCTACGCGGAAAGTCCCGCCCGAAACACGTCCGGCATACCCGCGATAATCGTGGAAGTTGTCGCTGTACGGACGAACTACGTACTGCACCGGGAAACGTGCCGGAAGACTGTTTTCGTCTTTGCGTACCGGCAAAGTTTCGAGCAGTTGTAGAAGTGTTGGCCCACTATACCAGGGTGTATTGACCGAAGCATCCACTACGTTATCGCCATTCAAAGCCGAAATTGGAATGAAAATGACATTCTTCAGTTTCAGAATTTTCGAAATTACCTCATATTCAGATTTTATCCTGTTGAATACTTCTTCCGAAAAATCCACCAAATCCATTTTATTGACAGCTACCACTACATTCGGAATCTGAAGCAACGATGCCACATACGAATGTCGCTTGCTTTGCTCAATAATGCCATTTCGGGCATCAATCAGAATAATGGCCACATCGGCAGTAGAAGCTCCAGTTACCATGTTTCGCGTATATTCAATATGCCCCGGCGTATCGGCAATAATGAATTTGCGTTTAGGTGTAGCAAAATAGCGATAGGCCACATCGATGGTGATTCCCTGTTCACGTTCGGCCCGGAGCCCATCGGTAAGCAGCGCCAAATTTACTTCCTCACTGCCTGTAAGGCGTTTACTGGCATCTTTAACTGCTTGTAACTGGTCTTCGAAAATCGATTTGCTGTCGTATAGCAATCGCCCGATTAACGTGCTTTTTCCGTCATCCACGCTTCCGGCAGTACTGAAGCGCAGCAATTCCATATCTAAATAACCCCCAACACTACCCCTAGCCCCTAAAGGGGAACTGAAGCTACTTTTGTCTTGTATATTTTGATTTGTACTTTTCATTATTATAATTTCTTTATTGCAATTATCAATACTAATTTTTGTCCCCCCCCCCGATTGCTATCAGGAGGGCCAGGGGTCAAAAATACCCTTCCTTTTTCCTGTCCTCCATAGCTGCTTCGGAGCGTTTATCGTCGGCTCGTCCGCCACGCTCGGTAACACGTGAACTGGCAATTTCGTCAATGATATCCTCGAGTGAGTTGGCCGCCGACAAAGTGAGACCCGTACAGGTTATATCACCGATTGTGCGGCAACGAACCCTGCGAATTTCCACCTTTTCAGATTCGCGACGTGGCATTTCGGGCAAAGCGGCATAAATAATACCTTCACGTTCAAATACTTCGCGTTCGTGCGTGTAGTAAAGTGATGGAAGCGGAATATTTTCCTGAAGGATGTATTGCCACACATCCATTTCTGTCCAGTTGCTGATGGGGAATACACGGAAATGTTCGCCTAACTGTTTTTTACCGTTGAAGATATTCCAAAGTTCGGGACGTTGATTTTTAGGATCCCACTGTCCGAATTCATCGCGATGCGAAAAGAAACGTTCTTTGGCACGCGCTTTTTCCTCGTCGCGGCGTGCACCGCCCAACGCAGCATCGAATTTGTGTTTCTCGAGCGTGTCGAGCAATGTAACGGTTTGTAGTTTATTTCGACTGGCATTGAAGCCTTTTTCCTCTACCACACGCCCCTGAGCAATGGATTCCTCCACCGAACCCACAATGAGCGTTGCACCCAGTAGTTTTACCAGTTCGTCGCGGTAAGTGATGGTTTCTTCGAAGTTATGTCCGGTATCAATATGTACAAATGGAAACGGAATGGCAGCCGGATAAAAGGCCTTATATGCCAGATAGGCCATGACAATAGAATCTTTTCCTCCCGAAAAAAGCAAAGCCGGTTTTTCGAATTGCGCGGCTACTTCGCGGAGTATATATATTGACTCTGATTCTAATTCTTTTAGATGTGTAAGTTTATTCTGACTCATACCTTGATATCGTTATTTTATGTACGATACAAAAGTACAGTCACAAAAAAATCCCTACCATACCACGTGGGAGGGATTTTTATACCATAATATAGGTAGGAGTATAGGTTATTTCCGGATAAGTTTACCTGAATTTAGTACCTGACCATTAAGTATTACTGTATAGAAATATATACCGGATTCACCCGTTTTTAATTCTATTGGTAAATCGTGAAACCCGGGAACACTCTCTATTGCTTTCCTGTAAATCTGCTGCCCCAAAGCATTGTTAATCCGGATATCAAGCGTTCCGCTTTTCTCCAGATAATATTTAAAATTCAACTGATTGGTAAACGGATTGGGATATGTTATCAGTTCGAATGAGTTTATACTCGTATTCTCGATGCTGGTTATTGTTTGAATTTGTGCATTCATCCAGCTAATACGGTCGCGTACCCAGTTTTTCAGACAAGTAACTTCGTTTGCAAAACTACCACCCACATAATTATTGGGCCAAACATAAGTGTTCAGAATGTTCCACTTTGTAAAGTTCCGTACCTGTGCTTCGGCGAGTACGGTGGCACAAGAATCGATAAACTGATTGATATGATTTGTGTTCAGAAAATCGTTTGTAAGCGTATTCCATCTTTGTTTTAGCAGGGAATTAAACTGTGGGTCGAGTCTGAATTTTTTCCACCAGAATGGCATAGCATAAGCATCGCCATCGCCCATTCCATCAATTACCCAACCGGCAGTATTCCCGGCCGAGAAAAAATTGGCATTCCCAAAGCAAATATCATAATCCCAAAACGGACCCATAGTTAATTTTCCACCTTTGCTATCTTTATCTTTGTGTAAAAAAGTACTTATTCTGTACCCATCCAGATTACGGGATAATTCGGTAATAATGTAATAATCCACAAAAGATTGTAAATTCACATAGGGATAGTAACCTTGAGTGGGATGAGTGTAGCTGTTGCTGTACAGTACATTTTCAAAATCTGTTATGTAATTTTTGATATAATTGCGTTGAACCGGAAGCAGTTTGTCGCCTTCGGGGTCCACATGCAAGAAATACTCCTTTTGCTGTAAAGCTGTAGCGGCTCTGTATGGCGAAACCCAATAATCCACACCTTCCACATCAGTAGCTTCAGGACGATCGAGTTTAAGTATATATCCTCCTGTTATTTCGTCGCCAATGGTGTCTATAGCTGTGATTTCGGCCAGGTTAAGTCGGTTTTTGTCGTTTTTTATTTTTTCGATTAATACATACACTCCGTTATAATTGCCATTGAGGTAGAGTTCAAAGTATTTAGTCCGTGGCGACCAACGTCCGGTTTTATTGCCCAAATGATAGGCCAGTACGTTGCGCATGAGTGATTTGTCGGGGTAGGGCCCATTGAAAACCCAATCGTTTTCTTTGGGCAATCCAAGCAATTCCGTGTTTAAATTTGATGCATTCGGGTATCTGGTTTCAACCGTAAAACTCTTTTTGGGGAAGTTCGCTGATGTAAAGCCTCTGATTTCCACCCCGGCCATACCATTGTACTCGTATGTTGTATCAGTTAAAGCATTGAACCCTGTGGCACTGTTTAGCGTTTTTAAATCGACCATTATTTTTGAATTAGCCACAATATTTTGCCCGTTTGTGTTTATAAAAATCAATGGCAAATTCGATACGCTGTTGTTCACCGGAACGGTAAACCAGGACGGTGTAGGATGATAAACGGTGGATGTTGAAATAATTCGTGCCTGCACATACACACGAGCTGACAGGTCACTTGAATATAACCCCTGATTTAGTACCTGCACCGCAAATGTGTTTTGTCCGTTTACAAGCATTGATGGCTGAAGCTGAAATCGTTCGGCATTGCCTCCTGAATAGATATTGGCTTCGTGGTCGGTGCTTAGCAAGGTGTTGAACGATGGATATGTACCCGATACATTGGCCGAACGGGCACATTCCACACCATTTATGTATAGAATAAATGCATCATCATAATCAATGTCTAGAATCAAATCTTTAATAAGCGTTACATCGGTTACGTTTACTTTATAACGCAAATATAAGGAACCGCAAGATGAAACGACAGTGGCATCATCTCCGTCGCCATAGCCCAGGCCCCCTATACCCGATTTCCAGTTTGTATCGACAAACGATGGCTGATACCAGTTTGTAGGTGGTTCGGCTGTGGCGGCGAGGTATTTCCAGGTGTCGTATTCGGCTACCATGGATTCCCAATGAAGTTGTGCGATAGCTTTAGGGCCTGCGAAAAATTGTAGAATAACAAGGACTACAACTATACAGAGTTTATTGTTAATCAGCATGTGTGATGTGGAAATTGTGATTTCAGTATTAATTTATTATTCGAAGTAAACCCGGCAAATCTGTGTTAACGGATTGGTCTGCAAAAATCCAGAAAAAACTTCAAACTTCAAAGCATAACTCAAGAGATTTCCAAATTTGAGGAAGTTTTCCACGTTTATGATTGAATTTTACATCGCTTTGCACGAAATCATTCCTAAATTTGCAACTGAAATCAATATTTGTTTTATGAAAAAACACCTCTTCGTTTTGATGCTGTTTATTTTTCAACTGGTGACACTTACTGCACAAACGCGTAATATTGTTAATCTTAGTTCAGGAAATACAACGGCTACAAATTTAGTCGATAAAGAAATTAATATTAGTGGTAAAGCAACTTTACACATTACAAATGCCACAAATGCACTTACCAACTCAGTTATTAACATCCAGTCGGACGATGCATGGGTATATTTTGATAACATTCGCCCTCAAACAGTGGTCGATTCATTGCTCAGATATGTGAAAATCAATGGTGCAAATGCAGTTCAGAATACGAATACTCGCGTGGCTATTTATCGTCACGGTGCAGCTGTAGCGGCCCAAGCTCCATCAATTAAACCACTGAAAGTATACTCAGGACAACAGTTTACTGGTGACTCTGTTTCCTACTCCATGTTTGGCTTTTACACCGCTCTGGGAAGCATGGATAATAAAATCCGCTCGTTCAAATTAAAAAAAGGATATATGGCTACCATGGCCATTTCTTCGAACGGAACCGGGTACAGCCGTGTATTTATAGCCGATGAGGCGGATCTTGAAATCGCAATAATGCCGGCATTGCTCGATCAGAAAGTGTCATTTATCCGTGTAACAAATTGGGAATGGGTATCTAAAAAAGGATGGGCTGGTAGTAGTCTCGCGCAGTATAAACTGCTGAATTGTACGTGGCGATACGACTGGAGTGCCGGTGGCTCATCATCTAACTATGTGGAGTATGTGCCAATTCGTCAAAATGCAGGATGGCCATCGTGGTCCGAAATTAGCGGAAAAACGTATGTGTCGCACGTGTTAGGTTACAATGAACCCGATCATGTGGAACAATCAAACGTTACAGTTGAGCAGGCATTGGCACAATGGCCTGAAATGATGAAAACCGGTTTACGTATAGGCTCGCCCGCTACCACCGACTTTTCGTGGTTGTATCGGTTTATGGATAGCTGCCGGGTTAAAAATTATCGGGTGGATTATGTAGTGGTGCATGCTTATTGGGGCAATATGTCGCCAACAAGCTGGTACAATAATCTGAAATACGTCCACCAAAAAACCGGACGGCCTATCTGGATAAAAGAATGGAATAACGGAGCCAACTGGACTAACGAAACATGGCCTACAGCCGATCGTTCGCTTTCAGCAGCTAATGCAGCCAAACAGCTCAACGATTTAAAAGGAATTTTAAACGTGATGGATACAGCATCGTTTATTGAGCGCTACTCTATTTATAATTGGGTACAGGATTGTCGGGCTATGGTACTGGCAGATACACTTACCCCGGCAGGTAAGTATTATGCATCAACTAAACCTGCACAGGCCTTTAATCGTAGGTACGAAGTAATTCCCACTTTTGTTTTTGCAAATCCAACTTTGAGTATTACGCCAGGTGATAAGAAAGTAACATTAACTATCAGCGATCCTAATCTGGAGTATTATGATGGTTATATTTTAGAAAAGAAAACAGATAATGGAAGCTATGTGCAGTTGGCGCAAAAATTTGGTACAACCGAGAAAATATATACAGACACAATTGATTTTACTGTGGCATCGAAAGTGCGTTACAGGGTAAAAACGCGTCTTATGGATGGTACTTACACCGGTTATTCTAACGAAACAGGCTGGGACGCAACCAATGGAAATGACACCATACAGTATGGAGTAGTTGCTTTGTCTGATAAATCATGGTCGACAGTACTTTTCCGAAGTCCTTATGCTGCTGTACCTGTAATTATAACCGGAAGCCCCACAATTAATAACAGTACTATATTAATGACACCCCGTACGAAACTGGTAAATCTTCGTACGCACTTCAATTTACAACTGGCCCCCTGGCAATACCAAACAAATACCACTTTTATACGCGACGAAAATCTTCCTTTTGCGGTGTTTGAGTCAGGTAAGTCGTTTGATTTTAATGGTTTGAAAGCACAAACTGCCCGTGTCAGTGTAGGGTCATCGTGGGTTAATATTACCTTTCCAACTGCTTTTGATACTATTCCGGTGGTGTTTATGAACCAAACTCTGTCATCGACAACCTTTCCAACTAATATACGTGTACGAAACATTACCAAGACCGGTTTTCAAGCCCGAATGATGCGCGAAAAGGCGGTTACATCGCCTGCACCTGCCGAAACAGTAGGTTATCTGGCAATTACGCCGGGTGTTGGAAGTTTTAATAATAAACGGGTTATAGTGGGAAGTACTGCCGATAAAGCTGTAGGGACAAATTATGCGCTCATCAATTTTAAGGACAGCTTACCTAATCCGGTTTTTATTTCGCAAATGCAAACCTGTAACGACGATTCTACCGCAGCATTACGTGTTGTAACACTTTCGGCTAAAACAGCTTATCTGACAAAACAAAAAGAACGCTCAACGAGTTCTACCATCACATCGCTTTTTGCTGAAAAAGCAGGTTGGATGGTAATTGGCACACAGGATTTGGTGCAAACAGCGGTAGAA
>JBLIZK010000393.1:0-4917 GCA_048859825.1 Paludibacter sp. | reverse complement strand
CAGAGAAAAAACAAAATAAGGTAATAATTACCGGATTTAAAATATTCGATTCACCTGCCCGTATTGCATCAACGAATGCACCACTCAAAAAAACAATAACTTTGAGTGAAAAAATCACCTTAAAATCATCGGACAATGTATTTCATATTGAGTTTTCGGATTTGAATTTTAATAATTCGCTCGAAAATCAATACATGTTTATGCTTGAAAATTACGAAAAACGCTGGAACACTGCAACAAGCTCAAATTCGGCCACTTACCGAAATGTGCCTTACGGAACCTACACGTTTTTAGTAAAAAAAATGAATACTGAGAATGACAATAACAGTCAGGTTACAAGCCTGATAATTGAAATTAAACCGCCATTCTGGCTATCTGTACCGGCAATTATTATTTATATACTATTAATTTCAGCAGGTATATTCTTTGCATACAGACTAATTAAAAAAATAAACGACTTGAACAATGCTGTAACCGTAGAACGTCAGTTAACCAACTACAAACTTCGGTTTTTCACCAATATTAGTCATGAATTCAGAACTCCGCTTACGCTTATCAAAGGTGGAATAGACACTCTTGCTGACCTGCGAAGCAAAATGTCGGAACCTTTACAGCATCTTATAGATGACCTAAACAAAAACACGGCTCATCTGATGCGTCTGATTGATCAATTACTTGAATTCAGAAAACTCCAGAACGATAAACTGAAGTTAAATCTGCGTATCACTAATCTGGAAGAGTTTCTTACCGATATTTATGAAAGCTTTAGAAATGTAGCTATCAAGATGAATATAGACTATCAGTTACAGTTATCACCTGATTTACCCGATATTTATGTCGACAGAAACAAAGTTGATAAAATAATTTTCAACCTATTATCGAACGCATTTAAATTTACCCGAAGAGGTGGAAAAATTACATTAATGGTAGAAATTGATGAACCTTCGCAAACTGTACATATTTCTGTAGCCGACAACGGAATAGGCATACCCAAAGAAAAACAAAGCATGCTTTTCAGCAGATTTATGCAAGCGAATTTTTCAGAAAAAGGTACAGGCATCGGATTGTCATTGGTAAAAGAATTTTCTACATTACACAAAGGAAATGTGTTTTACAATGAGAACATTAATGGAGGTTCAGTTTTCACTTTGGCATTACCAATTGATAATGAGTCCTATAACCCTGAGGACTTTTTAACTGAAGAAATTCAGATACAGAACGACGATGTTAAAACGACGGTCAATATCTCCGAGTTTTTCAATGAATCTGACGACAACAGTCTACTCAATCTATTGCCAATAGCACCTGTGAATGGGAAAAAGTATAAAATTCTGATTATAGACGATAACGACGATATCCGGAACTTTTTGGTAGAAAAACTCTCGCCTTATTTTGAAATACAAACGGCAGCCGATGGCGATTCTGGTTTAAAACTGTGTAAAGATTCGGATCCAAATCTGATTATATGTGACGTTATGATGCCGGGCATGAATGGTTTTGAACTTACAAAAAGCCTGAAGGATAACTTTGAAACCTGTCATATCCCGGTAATACTGTTAACGGCATATGTTGCCGACGAACATCACAGTGAAGGAATTGAAGCTGGTGCCGAGGCCTACATCAGCAAACCATTCAGCATGAAACATTTAATGCTTCAGATTAATAAATTACTGGAAAAAACCGAAAAGATACATCAGCATTATGCTTCGAACCAATCGGTAAACATAGTCAAAGAAGAAAACAAGCTTGATATTCCTGACAGAGACTCAGCATTTTTGAAAATGGTGGAAGATATCTTGGAACAGCATCTTTCGGATCCGGAGTTTACGGTTGACGACTTTGCTGCAATGGCAAAAACCGGACGTACGCTGTTTTTCAAAAAAGTTAAATTTCTTACCGGATATTCGCCCAATGAATTAATACGTGTACGCCGCATGACTAAAGCGGCGGAATTACTGAAAACATACCGATATAATGTGTCGGAAGTTTCGTATATGGTAGGTATTAACGATCCGTTTTATTTTAGTAAATGCTTTAAGGCTCAGTTTGGCTGTTCACCATCGCATTATATTAACAATTAAATCAAATAGGTAGACAAGGTATCATTTTACAGCCAAAAGCATATTTTTCCAGCCAGAAAGCCGATTTATAATATTATTTTTGTACAAACAAACAAAAATCCTTATTATCAGTTATTATGGCTTATTTCAAACAAGTTTTGCTATTTGCACTTTTCTTATTTATCTCGTCGACACAAACAGTTAGCTTTGCAAAAAGCACTCCCGGAAGTAAACCGGAAACCGACGCATACCTCTTCGTATACTTTACCGGAAACAAAATGTACGAAGAACAAATCCGTTTCGCCCTGAGTTACGATGGCTATAACTACAAGGCTTTAAACCGTAACTTACCGGTAATTCAGTCCGATATAATTAGTGAAACTGGTGGAGTACGTGATCCTCACATTCTACGCAGTGAAGATGGGAAGTACTTCTACATGGTTGTAACCGATATGGTTTCGGCTCGCGGTTGGGATTCGAATCGGGGCATGGTTCTGTTAAAGTCAAAAGATTTGATACATTGGACACATACAGCCATTAACATTACTAAAACATATGCCGAATTTAAAGATGTGGTAAGAGTTTGGGCTCCTCAAACTATTTACGATAAAGAAGCAGGCAAATACATGATTTATTTTTCAATGAAAACAGGCCCGGCTGGGTATGATATTATTTATTATGCATACGCAAATAGTGATTTCACAGCACTGGAATCGGCCCCTAAACAACTATTTTTCCACCCGGAAAACAAGTCATGTATTGATGGCGACATTGTATTTTCGAATGGGAAATACCACTTATTTTACAAAACAGAAGGACATGGTAATGGCATAAAGAAAGCCACATCGGAACATCTTACCAGTGGCTGGGTACCCGAAGATAACTACTTACAACAGACCCGGGATAATGTAGAGGGATCAGGTGTTTTTAAGCTGAATAATTCCGACAATTGGATTCTGATGTACGATGTTTACACCAAAGGAAGATATGAGTTTTGCAAATCAAGCGATTTACAAAATTTCAGCCTGATTCAGAATCAGATATCCATGGATTTTCATCCCCGACATGGTACGGTACTTCCGATCACTAAAAAAGAAGCAGCACGTCTGGAAAAAGCATGGGCAAAATCAAAGCAAAGTACTGAAAACTATCCTATTAAAAAAAAAAGTAGTGGAAACCCTGTTTTAGACGGTTATTTTGCCGACCCTGATATTTTATATGCTGAAAAAACCGGCAAATTCTACATGTATCCTACATCCGATGGTTTCAGAGATTGGAGCGGAAACTATTTTCAGTGTTTTGTATCGGATAATTTTAAAAAATGGTACGGAGGCGACACAATACTCACGCTTGGGAAAGATGTAAAATGGGCACATAACAATGCCTGGGCACCATGTATTGTCGAAAAGAAAATAAATGGAAAGTATCAGTATTTTTATTATTTCACAGCCCAGCAAAAAATCGGAGTAGCTACATCGGATAATCCCGATGGTCCTTTTAAGGACAGTGGACGCCCAATAGTCGCTGATAGACCAGAAGGAATAAATCGTGGTCAGGTAATAGATCCTGATGTTTTTACCGACCCTGCAACCGGAAAGAGTTATCTTTACTGGGGTAACGGATTTATGGCCGGAGCCGAATTGAACGATGATATGACCTCAATAAAGGCCGAAACAACTACCATACTCAGACCTGATAAAACATTTCGGGAAGGTACATACGTATTCTATCGTAATGGAACCTATTATTTTATGTGGAGCGAAGACGATACCAGAAGCCCGAATTACAGAGTACGATATGCAACATCCAAATCGCCGCTTGGTGAATTCACTATTCCTCAGAACAACCTGGTTTTAGTACGCGACGATAAACAGGGAATCTACGGAACAGGGCATAATGCTGTTATTCAACTACCCGGCACTGATAAATGGTATATTGTATATCATCGTTTTATGTATCATTACGGAATTAAAATGGGACGAGATGCCGGATGGTATCGTCAGGTATGTATTGATGAATTGAAATTTGCCGAGGATGGGTCAATAATTCAGGTAAAACCAACGCACAAAGGAATTAAAGCCGTTAAAGTAAAGAAATAATATCATAAAAAGAGGCTGTCTCAAAACAAAAATGAGTCAGCCTCTTTTTTATGTTGTTTCAAAGTATTTGACTTTTACATCAAAAATCAAATACAGTAATGACAAATTTTCAAACTGCCATTTTTTCAGTCATATTTACATTAATATAAAATCAAATAACTGACATATTTTTCACTTTTTGCCATTTGGCATACATTTTGTTAACTATATTTATGTATAATTAATTCATATATCCTTGATAATTTGAATACAACCCACACATATCGCCCATTCATACACTGCCAAAGGACAGGTACCAGCAAACAATGAAATTTGTAATAAGTAGTACCGAGTTATTGTCGCATTTACAGGCGATAAGCCGAGTGATTAACAACAAGAACAGACTACCAATTCTTGACGTTTTTCTATCAGCACAAATTTCGAGAAATTCCCAACATGAATTCAACAATCTATTTAAAGAATACAACTTTCTATTTAAGTATTTTATTGCCGACGATGTAAAACTTCGCATAAGTAAACACGAAACTAAAAAAGAAAACATTTTTGGCTTACAATCCGACGATTTTGTATTTACAACAACCGAAGCCAAACAATCAACAGTCGCTTTCAAATCAAACTTACACTTTGAAAGCTTCACCAACAGCTCCACCCAAGAATTAATTCGCCGAATGGCGCTTTATACCGGACAAATTCAGTCCACCTTATTTCGCGTATTACGTAATACACGCATACATTCACTTTCGATATTTTTCGGACTT
>JBLIZK010000392.1:0-4221 GCA_048859825.1 Paludibacter sp. | reverse complement strand
GAACAAACTGCGCTATATTTCTGTATTTCTGAAACTTACAAAACGCACAGAATAAAACATTGAAAATATTATTTTTATTAAATGCTAATTACATTTCAATTTTCAGTTTGGGCATAATAATTGATATACTTTTGAAAAGAGAAATTAACAACTAAAAATGATTTATTATGAAACGCTTTTTTTACATTTTCATCATCGCAATTCTATTTATCTCGTGTACAGATGAAGATAACATCGGGACAAATATAAATACTATCAATCTAACGGTCAACACCAATGATTGGGTATGGAATAATACGGGTAGGTATTATTCTGCAACATTTAATATGCCGGAAATAAATAACTGGAAGTACAATAATGCAGTAATTAGTGTATACAAGGTTCATGAGTACACTACTCAACCACTTCCCGTAGTCACGTATAAAGAAGATCAGAATGGATATAAATGGTCAAATACAACCGATTATGAGTATGAACCCGGCTACATAACTATATACTCAACAAATTCTGATTTTTACAATTCCAGACCCGAAAGCATGAATTTTAAAGTGGCAATAATCTGGTAATATTATTTCACACAAAAAAGCATGGTGTTTACCATGCTTTTTTGTGTGAAATAAAATCGAAGACTATTTTTTTAGTTTATCTTCAATCTCACGAACACTTGAACGGAAAGATTTATCAATTTCCATTAAATCGGTAACAATTTTACAAGCGTGCAATACAGTTGCATGGTCGCGCTGTCCGATAGTAAAACCAATTGATGAAAGCGAATTCTTTGTGTGTTGTTTTGAAAGATACATAGCTATCTGACGGGCCTGAACAACTTCACGTTTACGGCTTTTAGTTGAAATTTCGTCAACTGATAAAGAGAAATACTCACATACAGCATCACGAATAGATTCAACAGTATTCACTTTCCGACTAACTGTTACGATACGGCTAACTACTTTTTCGGCCAGTTCGATATCTATAGGCATATCAGTTAGAGTTGAATGCGCCATTAACGAAACCAGCACACCTTCAAGGTCCCGAACATTATCCACCACATTTTCTGCGATGAAGTTAATTACAGTCTCTGGTATTTCAAGTCCATCTCTATATATTTTATTCTCAAGTATAGCCTTGCGTAACTCAAAATCAGGCTTTTCAATCTCGGCAGATAATCCCCATTTAAAACGGGTAAGCAATCGTTGCTCAAGACCTACTAAAACCAAAGGAGAACGGTCCGAAGTTAATACTAATTGTTTTCCGGTTTGATGTAAATGATTAAAGATATGGAAAAAAGTATTCTGAGTACCGGTTTTACCTGAAAATTCCTGAATATCGTCAATAATCAACACATCAATGGTTTGATAAAAATTCAGAAAATCATTCACTGAATTGCTTCTGACTGCATCGGTATATTGAATCTGAAATGTATTGGCCGATACATATAAAACTCTTTTCTCAGGATGTAACTGTTTAGTCATTACACCAATTGCATTTGCAAGGTGTGTTTTTCCAACACCCGACTGACCATAAACAAACAACGGATTAAAAATTGTTTTGCCTGGCTCATTAGCTATACTTATTCCGGCAGTACGTGCCAATTTATTGCTTGCCCCTTCAATTAAACTATTAAAATTGTAGGATGGGTTTAATTGTGGGTCAATTTCGGGCAACTGAACTTTATGATATGGACTAATATACGAGTTATTGGCAACCGCTTTACTTTTGGGTTGCTCACTTGTACTTGGTATTTGAGTTGCCTTTCCACTCGATTTGTCAATCAATACGCGATATTCTAAACGTGTACCCTGACCGGCCACACGAAATAAAGTCATACGTAACAAATCAATGTATTTCTCTTCAATATATTCAACGAAGAACTGACTTGGGACCTGTAATACAAATACGTTGTTTTCGTATTTCAACGCTACTATAGGAGCAAACCATGTATTAAAAGAGGCCTCGCTTATATTATCTCTAATGATGCTGAGACACTTGCTCCACAATTCTTCGGGATTATACGACATAGCTAGTTTGTTTGAAATAATTGATAATTAGTTTAATTCAGAGTGATCTTTAAAAAAGAAAATAGTATCGAAATTTTTAAGGGCTTTTTTCAGCAATACAAAATTCGCAAAGAAAATCGATAAAAAAAATGGTCATATTTTTTGCCACACGAAATATTGTACAGAAATCTAATAATCAACATATTATCACATCAAGCTGATTTTCTGCAACTTACGGGAAATAATTTTGAAACATTTTTGCAATACTACTGACTAACAATGCATTAACAATTTATCACTATTTACTGCATAAATGTCAAAAAAAATGCCGAAACCGTTCATACAAAATAGTTTCGGCATGATTGGATTGATACATCCAAAATATTTCACACAAGCATATTATTTATAATTATTCTATATAATATACCTTATTTTTTCTTCCCGAATAATGAAAAGTGTACATATCTTTTAGGATTTTCTTTTAGGTCGATTAATAGTTTATCAGCATCTCCTGCAGCACCTGAAAGATTGTTATACAGCGTTTTATCTGTCAACAGCAAACCTAATGTTCCTTCACCATTGTTTAGTTTATCTGATAATGTTTTCAAATTTGCAATGGTATAATTTATACTTGCAAAAGTAGCAGCAAAATCAATTGTACTTAAATTACCTGATACCTTTTTCAGGTCGGTAGATATGCCATTTACATTTTTAACAATTTTAGGCATATCATCTTTCATCAGTCCCTTTAAAGCCTCAGAGCTTACAGCAAGACTGGCAGTAGTTGTTTCAATTGATTTGAGACTATTATTGAGTTCTTTTCCCTCAACAACATTACGCACAGCTCTTAATAAAGAGTCTGCCTGATCGGCCATTCCCTGTATTCTGGGCATTAAATCGCCGGCTACCTTTGCCATTAAGCCTACTCCTATAGTAGACTTTACTGTATCATTCGCATTATAAAGTTCGGCAGTGGGACCATTGGGGTCAAATACTATTTGAAGAGCTTTTCCACCCATCAATCCGTTATCGAATAATTCAACTTTAGCGTTTCGGGGAAGTTGAATATCGTTGCTAACCGAAAACCGTACAACAAAAGGCGTTTGCTTCGAAAAATCATATTTTACTTCTTCAACCTGCCCTACCTTGTATCCTTTAATTAATACCGGAGATGACGGTACCAGTCCATCTACATTTTCATATGTTGCATTGTATTCACTTACTGTCGAAAATATATCAATACCTTTCAGAAAATTCAATCCAAAATACAAAACAAATATTGCTATTACAACAACTACTCCCACTCTTACTTCGCGGGTAAAAAGATTTTTTTTCATTTTAAATGTTTTAAAATGCCTTAATCAGCACTTCATTTCTATTTCTTGTTAGTTAGTTTTAATGCATCTTTTACTGCAATTTTATTTTTCCCAATATAGGCAACCACAAATGCTTCGGGAAATAATGCCGACATTTCTTTACGAAGTTTTAATATCACATCATAATTAGTATCAGAGCCTACTGTGTATTTATACAAACCGTTTTCAAATATGCATTCGCAGTTTCGAATTCCTCTGAATTCAGCTGCATTGGTATTTAATTTTTTGGCTGTGGCAAATAATTGTACTTTATATACCGGAAGTTGAGTTGCCACTTTATATGCATTTAAGTCAACATACTTCTCTTTTTCCTGAGGTAAAGTTGATTTTGAACTCAATGCGGGCTTTTCTGCAGCAACAGAACTATTTTGCTCTGCTTTTAACTTCGAGCTTTCCTGTTTACTGTTCTCCATCGTTTTCGAAATTAAATCAGGCTCATTCACTACAGCATCTTTCTTTACTTCTGAAGGTTGATTTTTTTCTACAGCTTTGGTATTATCTTGTTTTATTTGCTCTGATTGTTTGGTTGTATTTGTATGATTGGCTTCAGGTTTAACTGCTGTATCTGTTGGTTTTTCAGTTGGTTTTTCAGTTGGTTTTTCAGTTGATTTTTCAGTTGATTTTTCGGGTACTGAATTCGCTTTGGCAGACTTATTTTTCTCAGCAGCCTTAATTGAATCCTTCAGATTCTTTTGCTTTTCAGCTGCCTTATCTTTCGATTGCGCAACTGCAGTTTTGTTATCGACTACTACCGACTTAACTGGTGTTACCACATTAGCGGGAGCATCGTCGGTTCTACCTACATTTTCAGTTTCAATAGTTGAAGGTCCTGAATAATCGGTTTTTTT
>JBLIZK010000391.1:0-2961 GCA_048859825.1 Paludibacter sp. | reverse complement strand
CGATCTGTGCGCGATGCAGAGCAAGATGGCACCCTGAAATTTATTGCATCGACATTCAACGTGGAAGATCAAACCATTTACGATGGCATTTATCCGGGTGGAAGAAAAATCATTACGTTTGCCAACATTTTGGAACATGATGTTTTTCCTTTAGCCAATATTTTATCGGAGGTATTGTCGGTTTCACAACTCGAAATGAGTCGCCCTGTTGAAATAGAATTTGCTGTAAATTTGGATTATAGCTCCGAAAAGCAACATCAGTTTTATTTATTGCAAATCAGACCAATAATCGACAACAAAGAATTTATAAACGAAGATATTGGTACTATCCCTACCGAAGATGCTATTATAACAAGTACCAGCACATTGGGACATGGCATTACAAACGATATATACGATATAGTGTATGTAAATCCCGAAATGTTTAGCGCGTCGAATAACCGACTGATTATGTACGACATAGAAAAAATAAACAAAATACTTTGCTGCGAAAACAGAAACTATATACTTGTAGGCCCCGGCCGTTGGGGCTCAAGCGACGAATGGTTGGGTATTCCGGTAAAATGGCCACAAATTAGCAATGCCCGCCTGATAGTGGAAACGAGTTTCTCGAACTACCGGATTGACCCGAGTCAGGGAACACATTTTTTTCAGAATCTGACATCGTTCGGTGTTTCTTATTTTACAATAAATCCGCATATAAACGATGGAAGTTTCGATGATGGTTTTTTAAAAGAACAGCCTGCTGTTTTCGAGACAAAATATGTTCGTCATGTTCGTTTTGAAAATCCGATGGTTATAAAAATCGATGGACGAAAAAATGTAGGAGTCGTACTAAAACCATGAATTCCGTATATTTATACAATAAAATCATATTATTTGTCTTATTGACAGTTGACACACAGAAACAAATTGCTTTCATTTCGTAACAAATAAAATCAATTTACTTAATTACATTCATTTTTACTTTGCTATAAGTTACAATAAATTCAATTTATGAATATTCATTTTTATACACAAACGTATCAAAATGATAATTATTCGCCATTTTGTATTTACAAAATTCAAATATCAATCATTCGCATTAAAATATCATTATGACACAATAAAAACATATTTTTACTTTATTTTAATATATTATTTATTAATTTTATTTGTATAAGTATTATTTTGTAACTTTGAGCCCGATTTAAAACAATAAAATTAAAAAGCATATTATTATGAAAGTTGAACAAGTTCTCGACAATTTAAAGAGAAGATTTCCGAATGAGCCAGAGTATCATCAGGCTGTTGAAGAGGTATTGCATTCTATCGAAGACGAATACAATGCACACCCCGAGTTTGAAAAACAAAATTTGATTGAGCGTCTTTGTATCCCTGAACGTATTTTCTCATTCCGCATCACCTGGGTCGACGATAAAGGTAACGTTCAAACCAACATGGCCTACCGCATTCAGCACAACAACGCAATCGGGCCCTACAAAGGCGGTATGCGCTTCCACGCTTCGGTTTGTCCTTCCATTCTCAAATTCCTCGCATTCGAACAAACATTCAAAAATGCACTCACAACCCTCCCAATGGGTGGTGCTAAAGGCGGTTCGGATTTTAATCCAAAAGGCAAATCAAATGCGGAGGTAATGCGTTTTTGTCAGGCATTTATGCTGGAATTGTGGCGCCACATTGGCCCTGACACCGATGTTCCTGCTGGCGATATTGGCGTAGGCGGCCGCGAAGTAGCCTACATGTACGGCATGTACAAAAAACTGGCTCGCGAGAACACCGGAACCTTCACAGGTAAAGGCCTCGAATTTGGCGGTTCACTTATTCGTCCCGAAGCTACCGGCTACGGAAATATCTATTTCCTGATGAATATGCTTAAACGCAAAGGAATTACCGACTTAAAAGGTCAGGTTGTTTCTATTTCGGGTTCGGGAAATGTAGCAACATACACAGCCGAAAAAGTATTGGAACTGGGTGGTAAAGTAATTACTCTTTCGGATAGTAACGGTTATATTTACGACGAAAACGGCATAGACAGCGAAAAGTTAGCTTATATTTTTGAACTTAAAAATGTTTATCGCGGACGTATCAAAGAATATGCAGATAAATACAATTGCAAATATGTAGAAGGTGGACGTCCATGGGCAGAAAAATGTACCATCGCATTGCCATCGGCTACACAAAACGAGTTGAACGGCGACGATGCGGCAACACTTGTAGCAAACGGCTGTATCGCTGTATCGGAAGGAGCAAACATGCCCTCAACACCCGAAGCAGTTGAAGTTTTCCTGAAAAACAAAATTCTTTACGGCCCGGGTAAAGCTGCCAATGCAGGTGGTGTATCGGTTTCCGGACTCGAAATGACTCAGAACTCTATGCGTTTAAACTGGTCGAAAGAAGAAGTGGATCAAAAACTGAAAGGCATTATGGCAAGTATTCACGAGTCGTGTGTAAAATACGGAACTGAAGCCGATGGATTTGTAAACTACGTAAAAGGTGCCAACGTGGCAGGTTTCATGAAAGTAGCAAAAGCCATGATGGCGCAGGGCGTACTTTAAAATAGTTGATTGATACTAAACAGGCTGTCCGTAAAAATCGGACAGCCTGTTTTGCGTTTTATTGAGAAACAGAGTTTAATCAAAATTGGTATATGCCGTTTCGCCGTGATGCGTCTCGTCCAGACCAACAGCTTCGTGTTTGTCATCTGCTCTCACACCAACAAGTTTATCGGCCAGTTTGAATAACAAAAACGTACCAAAAGCCGAAAACAGGATCACCACACCGGCTGCAATTACCTGAATCTTGAGCTGTTCAAAATTTCCGTAAATTGCTCCGCTGTACTGACCTTGAATAAGTGGTGACGCAAAAACTCCGGTAAGTATAACACCCAAAACTCCACCTATCCCATGTACCCCGAATGCATCGAGCGAATCATCGTAACCTAATCTGGGTTTCATATAA
>JBLIZK010000390.1:0-8177 GCA_048859825.1 Paludibacter sp. | reverse complement strand
CGACGCTCTTCCGATCTAAGAGCACAAAGGTTATTTGCACCGACGTAGCCGAAACTGCAGATAAAGAAGCACTTAAAGGCAACACATCCTGAATAGCCCAGGGTTGACGCCCAATTTCGGCCACTAACCAACCGGTTTGTGTAGCAACATATCCTAACGGAATACTAATTACAGCAGCCCATAACAATATTTTATTTTTTTCGAGAATAAATTCCTTTTTGAAACTTAAAAATGTAAATATGGCAAACAAAAGAATAAAATACATTCCTAAAGTTACCATAATGTGGAATGAATAGAATACCAATGGTACATGTGGAATTGATTCTTCTGCTTTATCCAGATAACCGTAACCAAAATAATCGTAGTTGGCCATCAGGGTATCTTTGTGTTGAGCAGCAGCTGCAGTATCATTCGTTTTTTGAGCCGCTTTATAGTTTTCCAATGCAGCCTGAGCTGCCTTACCCCGTGCTTGTTTTTCAACAAAGGATGGTGCTATACCATCTTTGGTTTGATACCCGCCCTCAACAATATCCTTCATACCCGGAACAAATGCATTCAAATCGCGATAACCCAAAAACGAGAGTGCTTTAGGAATGCCTATTTTAAACAGGTAAGGATCGACATTGTCGTTATATGATTTTTTTTCAGGATTCAACACACCTATTGCAACTAATTCAGCTCCATTCTGTCCTTCGTACAAGCCTTCCATAGCCGCTAACTTCATTGGTTGGTTTTGAGCTACATTATAAGCTGAACCATCGCCACTTGCTGCAGTAAGAATTGAACCTACCAGACCAAAAATAGCCGCTACACGAATGCTTTTTTTAGCCAAATCCACTTCGCGCTTCTTAATTAAATACCACGCACTTACACCCAAAACAAACAAAGCTCCAACTATCCAGCTCGACCATACAGTATGCAAAAATTTGTTCAATGCAAAAGGAGATAACAAGGCCCAGAAATCAACCATTTCGTTTCGAACTGTATCCGGATTGAATTCCATACCTACAGGATTCTGCATCCAGGCATTTGCTACCAAAATCCAGAATGCCGATAATGTAGCACCCACAATTGTTAACCATGTTGATGCAAGGTGAAAACCTTTGCTCACTTTATTCCACCCAAAAAACATGATGGACATAAATGTAGCTTCCATAAAAAAAGCCAGAATACCTTCAATAGCCAGCGGAGCACCAAAAATATCGCCCACAAACCAACTGTAGTTCGACCAGTTTGTTCCAAACTGAAACTCCATGATGATACCTGTTGCAACACCAATTGCAAAGTTGACCCCGAAAAGAGTCATCCAGAATTTTGTTACTTTTTTCCATTTTTCATCGCCTGTACGATAGTAAATGGTTTCCATAATAGCCTGGATAATACCTAACCCCAAAGTAAGAGGCACAAAAATCCAGTGATACATGGCTGTAAGCGTAAACTGTGCTCTCGACCAGTTTAACAAAGACACATCTAATAGTTCCATAAATGCTTAATTTGTTGGATTTAAAGTTATATAATTCTGTTTACTAAGTTTTGCCTTAATCCTTAAAAATCAAACCCGGATCATACTTTGAAGTTCCGGAATAGCAAACATAAGAAAAAGTTTTTACAATGCAATAGGTGATGAACTCTCCCACTTTAAGGCTTTTAAGCCCTTTGTATTACAACACAAAGTTGCAGAACATATCCAACTTCATATTCTACTATATTAATTCCAATTATAAGTGTGGATTAAAAACAAAGATAATACATTTTTTGATATCTTTTCATTTCTGTAATAATTTTCATATTATCAAAAAATGTAATTAGCTATGGAATGCTGTAATGATAACAAAAAAAAGCACAACAAAGTTGATATACATTGTTGTGCTTTTCTTATTATTTTTGGAAATGATTTACTTCTCCGATTTTTCGGCCTTCTCTACTTTTTCCTTTTTAATTAGATAATTAACAACCGCATTGGGTTTAAGAATTGTTTTCAATCTATCGTAGGGTAAACGCACTTCGGTAATACCCAGGTAATAAGGACCTATTTCATACGGGTTAAATACGTAGTTAATACTTTCGTCAGTAATATAAAAATTACCATTGGGTTTAATAGCATCTACCCAGTAATCCGTTTTATTCAGGCTCTGAATTGGTTCAATATCCTTGTCCTCAATACTTTGTTCAACAATACGTTTTTTAAGTAATTCAATTAGCTTTGGAGTCGTATTTTTAAGGAATAAATCGCTTTCAGTAATTAACTTACCTGTTTTAAGGTTAAAGTTGAAATAATTTATAGTATTCAATCCGTGCGCGCCACCCATAAATACATAACGATTAATACCATACGAATAGATATTCTCGTCGTTCAGCAACGAAAAACCATCCAGAATATGCTCATTATTGAATGAATAAAGCGACTTATCATCCATTTCGTTCAGGATGGGTAAATTTGTAAGTCTGTACTCCGATTTAATGTCGTTGGTAAATTTGCTTAGCAAAGTATCATTACCATACTTAATATACTCAACACCAAAAAGATTTGCCACAATCGTGTTACGAACAGAATCCAACACACTATTATTATCATAACATACCGGCAATTCAATTGTAATTTCAATTGAAAGAGCACCTTTTGAGGTGTCGGACGATAAGAAAAAGCGCTCAGTATGGTCTTTTTCTATGGTACGTATTGTTTTTTGGCGACATGAACTTGCTAAAAACACAACTATCGCACAGGAAATCAAAGCTATAGCTTTTATTCTCATTCTTTTAATTCAAAATTGATTTTATAATGCAAATGTATAATTTTTAGATTGATATTTTTTGAAATAAATCTAAAATATGCATATTTTTTTCGCGTTAAACAAATTAGTTGTATTTTTGTTTGACAATTGAATAATGATACACGCAATTAAACATAGTATATCGCTCATTTTGATGCTTTTTTTTACATTGGCAGGCAACGGCTTTAATGTAATAAACTATTGTTGCGATACCTGTGCCGAAAGTGGCATAATAAAGGTAGCTACACATTCGTGTGCTGAATTGCATGATGGCCATACGTCTGACTGTTGTGCCAACATGCACCACCACACAAATGAGCAAGCTGATATTGCCTGCTCAATTGTTGAACATATGAACGATGGATGTCATCTGCTTCGTATAAACACCGAGACACCAACATTTCATCTTACAACGACTACAGAGTCTGTACAGTTATCATTATTATACAGCATCGTACCTGACTTTTCAAATTTGCTGACTGATTTTAATTATACCGGCTATAATTCTTTATCGCCTCCTCCCCTACTAAAATCCCGGAATACAGGGAGAATTATACTTACAAAAATTTCAACTCTGTTAATTTAAACGCGCATTTTCAAAAAAAACAGTTGTCGACAGTCAATGTACTGCCGACCTTATTTCGTTATGTATAATTTAAATTAATAGAAAAATGAAACAATATATTGTTTTACTATTCTTTTTCTCTGCATTCAACGCATATGCAGGAGTAAAAGGAAAAGTAATAAACCAAAAAGGCGAAGCCATTCCCAACGCCAATGTAAAATGGTTAGACACCGGATCGGGCACTGTTACCGACGAAAAAGGAGAATTCGAAATAGCCAGGCACAATGACGCTGCCAAGCTAATTATCAGCTTCATAGGCTACACAAATGATACAATCAACGTAATCGACGATAGTTTCAGAACGGTAACACTCACCGACAAAATTGAACTAACAGAATTAAATGTGGTTGGCCGCAATACCGGTACCACAAAATCGCGCGTAGCGATATTTAATACCGAAAAAATAAATGCAGCCGAACTGTGCAAAGCTGCCTGTTGTAATTTATCGGAGAGTTTTGAGACCAATCCTTCGGTGGATGTATCTTACAGCGACGCTGCTACCGGCGCCAAACAAATAAAACTATTAGGACTACCCGGTACTTACGTGCAAATGCTCACTGAGAATATCCCGAATCTGAGAGGAATTTCGGCTCCATACGGGCTTAGTTTTATTCCGGGCCCCTGGATGGAAAGCATTCAGGTATCGAAAGGCACCTCATCGGTAATTAACGGGTACGAATCCTTAACAGGACAAATAAATGTGGAATATAAAAAACCTCCAACGAGCGAAAAAATTGCGTTCAATCTGTTTGCCAGCGATGCCGGACGCGTTGAGTCAAACCTGAATGCCACCGTTCATTTTAACAACAAATTGTCTACAGGCATTTTGCTGCATGCCAGTGATGAATACACTGCGTCAGATCATAATCATGATAATTTTATTGATATGCCTATGACGCGCCAGTACAATTTTATTAACCGATGGTATTATAAATCGGATAAATTTATGTCGCAGGCATTTGTGAGAGCATTGAATGAGAACCGTAATGGCGGTCAGATAAATGGCAACTATAAAATAGATATTGAATCGGAAAGGTTGGAGTTTTTTCTGAAAAACGCACTGATTTTTAATAATGCTACCGGAGAAAGTGTGGCTCTGATTCTGAGTGGTTCTACCCATGGTCAACAATCGTTGTACGGTTTAAAGTCGTATAAAGGACGTCAAAACAGCATTTACTCCAATTTACTTTATCAAACACAATGGACCGACAAACATAAACTGACCAGCGGTGTTAGCCTTACCTACGACTATTTTAAAGAGAGAATGCCATCGGTACAACAAACAGAAACAGAAAAAAACGAGTTAATTACCGGCATTTACAGTGAATATAGTTTTAAACCAACAGATGCATTATTGTTGATGGCAGGTATCCGATTTGACCACAATTCACTTTATGGAAATCTTTTCACCCCGCGTTTACACGCTAAATACAGTTTGAGCGATGATTTTACTATCAGAGCATCTGTAGGAAAAGGCTATCGCTCGCCCAATATCATGGCCGAAAACAACAATATGCTCGCAAGCAACCGTCAAATAATAATTGCAAATAATCTAAAAATGGAAGATGCCTGGAATTATGGATTAAGCATAATGTACGACATTCATTTAGGCTCTAAAGACCTGAAATTAAACGGAGAATGGTATTTCACGAATTTTAATGAGCAGGTTGTTATGGATATGGACACCAATCCTCACGAAGTAAGATTTACAAATCTGAACGGAAAATCGTATTCGCACAGTGCACAAATTGAAGCGTCTATGGAGCTAGTTAAAGGTTTGAGTCTGAATGTGGCACACCGGATAAATATTGTAAAAACAACTATAAACAATGTTTTACGCGACAAACCTTTAACCAATAAATCAAAAAGCTTATTTACAGCAAGTTATCAAACACCACTTAAAAAATGGCAATTTGATTATACATTGCAATTGAACGGAGGAGGACGCATGCCCGACCCATCTGTATCACAGCCTCTATGGTCGAAAACATTTGACCCATACACTGTAATGAATGCTCAAATTACAAAATACTTTAAAACATGGTCGATATATGCAGGCTCCGAAAACCTGACAAATTTCACTCAAATGCATCCGATTATTGATGTGGAAAATCCGGGAAGTAACAACTTTGATGCTACTTTGATTTGGGGACCACTCCATCAGCGTAAATTTTATATCGGATTCAGGTGGGCATTAGATAGAATTTAGAAATTGGAATAAAATAAACAAAACAGAAAAAGTATATGAAAAAAAGTATGTTATTCATTGCACTGACTATTTGTCTTGGTGCTTTCGCTGGCAATAAAAGCCAAAATGATTCTACTGTATGTTACAAAGTTTCGATGGATTGTGTAGGGTGTAAAACTAAAATTGAGAAGAACATTGCATTCGAAAAAGGCGTGAAGGCTTTGGACATAAATCTGGACGAAAAAATAGTAAAAGTAAAGTTTAATGCAAACAAAAACAACTCACAGGCCATTAAAGAAGCCATTGAAAAACTTCAGTACAAAGTTGAAATTCTGCCCGATTGCAAATAAACAAAAATGAAAAAGCTAAAGTAAGAAGTATAAAATTTGACATTAATATTTCCTTACTTTAGCTTAATTTCGGTTAAAAGCCCTCAAGCTATTTCAGTAGAAAGCCATAAAATTTTATCTTTGTAAGAAACATCTTTCAAATTCCGCATGATAAAATTTAAGTTAGTAGCCTCAATAGTTGCATTTATTTGTATTTCTAATAGTATTTATGCTCAAACCGACAGTATAAATTCAAGCAGCAATCAGACTATTAACCGTTCTTTTAATAATTTTGGTGCGGCCTCCATTTCTCGCATCGACTCTATTTTAAATTTCAGCAAGAACTACCTTGGAAAACCATATCGGGGTGGGTCGGCAGGACCAAACTCTTTCGACTGTTCAGGGTTTACCAGTTTCGTATTTAGTAATTTTGGAATAAAACTCGGACGCTCATCGCGCGATCAGGCTGAGCAAACTCCAACAGTAAGTAACGATGAAATACAGCCGGGCGATTTGGTTTTTTTTAACGGACACCATAGAGGCTCAAGAATCGGACACGTAGGTTTGGTTGTCGAAAAAAAAGAAAATGGTGAATTTACATTTATTCATTCGGCATCAAGTTCGGGTATTAGCATTTCGAATTCGGATGCTCCCTACTACCGGAAACGATTTATCAAAGCCGGTAGGGTTTTTAATACCGATAGCCTAATAGCACGAGCATCATCCACTTCGGTAACAACTCCAAATATTGTAGAGAACAGCACTTTAGCAGAAAATCAAAATACAGTCAGATACGAAACGGTAGCTGTTACAAAGAAAGTTCCGGCGAAATATCATACTGTAAAATCAGGCGAAACCCTATCGTCAATAGCGCAGAAACATGGTACTACGATAGCTCAACTGAAAAAGAAAAACAAGTTGACATCTGATTTTCTATCGCTGAAACAGCGTCTCAAAATTGCCGACTCCTACGAAACGAAAGTGTACGAAAAGCAACTGGTAAAAACCACTGTCAAAATGGCTAATGATTCAACTCAATTGGCAAACGACCCCCTACCACAAATACAGGATGACGATAATTCTGAAACCACACAACATAAAGTTGGCAAAGGCGAAACATTGTATTCAATTGCAAAAGCGTATCAAATGACCGTGGATGAATTGAAAAGCATAAACAAGCTGAATAATGGCAAAATTTTCCCTGGACAACAACTGAATGTAACCAGAAATACAATTCCGGAAAAGGCCGACCAATCAATTGCTAAAACAGAGACTGAGAAAAAAGCCAAAAAGAATGAAAAACGCATAACACATGTGGTAAAATCTGGTGAAACCCTATCAGAAATTGCCGAAAAATACAAATGTACAATTGCTCAAATCAAGACCTGGAATAGCAAAAAGTCTACAAAAATTAATACCGGCGAGAAACTAAAAATAAACACATAAAAGATTTTCAGGTTTAATTTTTATAAAATTGATGTTTTAGTTTTTAATTATTTTATAAATTGTAGGTATTATATTTTAAAATAAGCCGTTTACCAAACATCTACATACTTTAGAATCAAAAAAGATTATCTTTGCATTTAGTAAAAATTTGAAAGGAAAAAGTTGTGGATAAATCAAGTGCCGTTTTACTTATTTTCACCGGGGGCACCATTAGTATGGCCGAAGACCCATCGACAGGAGCATTACGTCCGGTTGACTTTGAGCGATTACAAGATCTAATGCCCGAACTCAAAGAAATTGGTGTAAAAGTAAAAAGCGTACCGTTTACACCATTAATCGACTCATCGGATGTAAACCCTGAAATCTGGCAAAAATTAGCAAGCCTGATAGATGAAAACTACAACAACTACGACGGATTTGTTATTTTACACGGCACCGACACGATGGCCTATTCGGCTTCGGCACTGAGTTTTATGCTTGAAAACCTTTCGAAACCTGTAGTATTTACCGGTTCGCAATTACCTATTGGCATGCTTCGTTCCGATGCAAAAGAAAACCTGCTCACTGCTATTGAAATAGCAACCGCCTACGAAAACGGACAACCGGTTGTGCCCGAGGTGTGTATATTTTTTGAAGATACGCTTTTCAGAGGTAACCGAACAACCAAAAAGACTACCGAGCATTTCAATGCTTTTAATTCGTATAATTACCCGCATTTGGCTAAAGCCGGAGTTCATATTAAATACTTCCGTACTTATATTCACTATAACGACAGAGATTTGAAACTGCGAGTACGTGATAAAATGAATCCGCATGTG
>JBLIZK010000389.1:0-2326 GCA_048859825.1 Paludibacter sp. | reverse complement strand
TGTTTCGTACGCCAGAACCACACATTGGTATTGATGCCGTTATAATGTAGATACTTTTTACGCTCCGAAATGGCAAAGTTCTCCCACAAAGCCCCAGCATCCATCCTGTTTTCAATTTGTGAATAATTGTTTATCAGTGCATTACGAATACCATTGTCGTAAAAGTAAATTTTTCGTGTAAACTTTAACTCGTTTCTCAGATTTCGGCTGAACGACCCTAAACGAAATACAATAAATGCTTGTTCAAGTAGTATTATGTACTTTTCAACCGTTTTGGCATCCAGATTTGTTAGTTGAGCCAACTCGTTGTACGATACCTGTGAACCAATTTGATAAGACAGAGCCTGTAGTAATTTTACCAGACTATCAGGCTTCTTTATCTGGTCAAGCATTAATATGTCTTTATACAAAAAACTATCTGACAGCAATTTAAGCACTTGTTCTTCATTTCCAATCGATGTAACAACTTCAGGATAATATCCGTAAATCAAACGATGTGGTATCAGTCGCTTTTCTTCCATTAGACCATGATGAGCTACCATTTCGGAAAAAGATACAGGGAAAAGCTGATATTCCCACTTACGCCCGGTTAAAGGTTCGTTTATTTTATTCGATAACTCAAATGCTGAACTTCCGGTAACAATAAGTTGATATTCAGGTAAATTATCTGTGATTAGTTTTAAACGCAGGCCAATATCAGTTATTCTTTGCGCCTCGTCTATCACAACAATTTTTTTTGTTCCAAAATAGGCCTTTAAACGGGATGAGGATGCATTACCGAATAAATTCTGTACATCCAGCTCATCAGCATTAAGCCATAATAAATCATCATTCGAAAGAAAAAGTTGTTTTAGCAATGAAGTTTTACCAACCTGTCTTGCTCCTAACAAAATAATTGCTTTACCTGAAAAAAGTTTATTCGTAATTGAGTCTGATAAAATTCGCTTAATCATAACTTTATATCGGATTATTGCGCAAATATACATCACTAAATACAAAAATCCAAACAAAAATATAACTTTTGCGGATTACATTCCTGAAAAGTCATAACTTTTACGGATTATATTCCTGAAAAGTCAATTTTTTAAATATTTCGGCAGATAAGTCAATCATTTTCTATCCAATGTAAAACCACACACAATCCATGCCGAACCAGAAAAATAAAATCCTACATTTTAATGCCATATAGCACATTTTCCTACCTAAATGTAGGTATTTTAGATTATACTTTTAATACAATGTAAACCATTTTGCCATTATAACAATAAAATGTAAATTTTTTACTATTGATATTCAGACGATTAAACATTCAGACTACTAATATTATGTTTTACAGCATAAAATGGCACAAAAAATGAATGATTGCTTTCCGAAAACAGTATAAAAAGATTGATTATGGCACACATTTTAGACGAAAGACAGATGCAAGTGTCGGTGGCAGGGAAAGATGCCCGCACCATAGATTGCAACAAAGCCAGCCTGGCAGGAAGTGTGAGTCAACGTGCCTGTGTATTTTGCGGTTCGCGGGTGGTACTTTACCCCATTGCAGATGCTTTGCATCTGATACATGGCCCCATAGGATGTGCAGCCTATACATGGGATATTCGTGGTTCGTTATCGTCAGGACCAGAACTGCACCGTTTGAGCTTTAGTACCGACCTTCAGGAGCGCGACGTAATTTTCGGTGGCGAAACAAAACTATATCAGGCGGCACTCGAACTTATCAATGCACACAAACCCAATGCGGCATTTATTTACTCAACCTGTATTGTAGGTGTAATTGGCGACGATGTGGAACGTGCCTGTCGTATGCTTGAAGAGGCTACCGGCATTCCGGTTATTGCCGTACAGGCTCCCGGCTTTCAGGGCTCCAAAAAGGATGGCTACAAAGTGGCTTGCGAGTCGATTTTTAAGTTGGTAGGACGTATTGACAAGCCTATACCGGCTAAGAGTATTAATATTCTGGGCGATTTTAACCTCGCCGGCGAACTTTGGATATTATTGGAATACTATAAAAAAATGGGCGTACATGTGAATGCCACCATTACAGGCGACGGACGCGTGGAAGCTATCAGCAATGCTCACAATGCAGCCCTGAATGTGGTTCAGTGTTCCGGCTCAATGAATTATCTGGCAAAACTGATGAAAGATAAATACAATATCCCGTCGATGCGGGTATCGTATTTTGGTATTGAGGATATGAGTGACGCACTCTACGATGTGGCCCGTTTTTTTAAGGATGATGATATGATGGCAAAGGCCAAAGAGCTGGTCAAAGAGGAAATATCGCGACTGATACCGGCACTGGCGTGGTACAAAGAGCGAC
>JBLIZK010000388.1:0-4859 GCA_048859825.1 Paludibacter sp. | reverse complement strand
ATCGATGTAAACTATCTACTCTATTAAAACTCTTTTTTTGCTCATCACCATCCAATGGCATTTTAGCAAATAAACCAACATTTCCCAACAATAGCGCTGTAACCAGTATTGTAATTTTCATTTTAAAACTAATTATTATGCTGGATAAACAAAAAACATCCGGCAAAGTTTTGCGGATGTAAAATAAGAGCCTTTTTGGGGACTCGAACCCCAGACCTATTCATTACGAATGAATTGCTCTACCAACTGAGCTAAAAAGGCCTGAATATAACAAAAAAAGATTGAGCAGATTACTCTGTTCAATCTTTTTATACCTTAATCAAGTGGAGATTACCGGACTCGAACCGGTCACCTCAACACTGCCAGTGTTGCGCTCTAGCCAGATGAGCTAAACCCCCGTTCTTGATTTTGAAATTGCGGTGCAAAGATAATCAAGTTTTGGAAATTATACTTATTTTTGTTCAAAAATTGATACAAGAATGCTAATTTTCAATACAACGTACAAAGTTTCAACAGCAAAAACTGCTGAGTGGATAAAATGGGTCAAAGATGTTCATATACCGGATATGACAAAAAAAGCAGATTTTTCTAAGCCGCAAATTACCCGTATTGTAGGTAGCGACGACGAGCATGGCACCTCCTACTCCGTTCAGTTCCATATTGCTACTATGAAAGAACTGGAAAGATGGCACATGCAACACGCTGCTGATTTGCAACAAAATGTATCATCAAATTTCGGCACTGAAGTTCTTTTTTTCTCAACCGTGCTCGATATAATTGAATAATGCAAAAAGAAACAATTATTCTGGGCATCGACCCCGGAACCACCATAATGGGATACGGTATTTTATGGGTTAGTGGCAACAAAACGAAGTTGATAACCATGGGTGTTCTCGACCTGAAAAAATATACCGACCATTATCTAAAACTAAAAACCATTTTTGCCCGTACTCTTGCATTAATTGACGAGTATCACCCTGATCATCTTGCCATCGAAGCACCTTTTTTCGGAAAAAACGTACAATCGATGCTAAAACTTGGTCGCGCCCAGGGAGTTGCCATGTCGGCAGCATTGTTCCGGGACATTCCTATCACCGAATATGCCCCCCTGAAAATAAAAATGGCGATTACCGGAAATGGTGGAGCATCAAAAGAACAGGTGGCTGATATGCTCAGACGTTTTTTGCACATTCCGCAGGAACAAATGCTGCCTCAACTCGATGCTACCGATGGATTAGCAGCTGCCTATTGTCATTTTTTGCAAACGGGCAGGCCAACATCCGACAAACAATATTCAGGATGGAAAGATTTCATTGCAAAAAATCCGGATAGACTCAAATAGTGAGAATATCAGGCTCGTTACTATGTAAAATTCCCTTTACTTTCAGATAAAAACACCAGTTATGTATAAAATACTTGCCATCAATCCGGGATCAACCTCCACGAAAATTGCGGTTTACAACCAAAATGAAATTGAATTTGTTATAAATTTACAACATAGCAGCGAGGACTTAGCTGGTTTTAATTCTGTTTTCGAACAGTACGACTTTCGATTACAAATGATTTTGAAAACACTATCCAAACAAAAAATAAATTTGTCGGAAATCAGCGTTGTGGTGGGTCGGGGAGGTTTAATGAAGGCTCTTGAATCAGGTGTTTACGAAGTTTCGGAAACAATGATTCAGGACATGAAAACCGGACGTGAGCATGCTAGTAATCTGGGAGCAGTGCTAGCCAGAGATATTGCATCCCGAATACCCGGCTGTAAAGCCTACATAACTGACCCTGTAGTTGTGGACGAACTGCAGGAAGTAGCCCGAATCAGTGGATTACCACAGTTTCCACGCCGTTCGGTTTTCCATGCATTGAACCACAAAGCCATAGGACGAAAGTATGCGCAAAGCATTAGCAGTTCATACGAAAAACTCAACCTTGTAATTGCTCACTTAGGTGGAGGTATTTCTGTAGCTGCTCATAAATTAGGTCGGGTAATTGACACCAATCAGGCATTGGACGGATTTGGCTCATTTTCACCTGAAAGAGCCGGCACAATAGATGCAGGAGCATTAATTGACTTATGCTTTTCGGGTCAATTAAAAAAAGAAGAAATCAAAAAACTTTTAGCCGGTAAAGGTGGGTTGGTAGCCCATCTGGGTACAAACAACCTGAAACTTGCTTCTGAGAAAGCGTTAAATGGCGATGCACATGCAAAACTCATTATTGAAGCAATGGCCTATAATGTTGCTAAAGAAATTGCCGCCATGATAGCTGTTTTGGAAGGAAATGTTAACGCAGTAATACTCACAGGAGGTATTGCACATAACATTTTCGTGGTGAATTATATTCAAAAAATGATTGCGCCTATGGCACACATAGTTGTATACCCCGGCGAGGATGAAATGGAAGCGCTTGCACTTGCCGGACTGCGGGTATTAACAGGAGAAAAAGCCAGAGTATATTAACAATTTTAACGTTAAAATGCATATGGATATACTGATTATAAATACAATTTGCAAATATTGAATTAGTAATTTTGTAGAAACAGAAAAAAAAACGTACTTTGTATGCTGATTAAAAACGCAAGATAAGAACTACTTTAGTAACATGAAACGAATTATTTCCCCCTCGATATTGGCATCTGATTTTGGAAACCTGCAACAAATGTGTGAGATGATAAACCAAAGTGAAGCAGAATGGTTACACATTGATGTTATGGATGGGGTTTTTGTTCCTAACATTTCATTCGGATTTCCGGTAATTGATGCGGTAAAGAAACACTGCAATAAAATGCTGGACGTGCACATAATGATAGTTAATCCTGAAAAATATGTTTCAAGATTTGCAAAAGCCGGTGCCGGCATGCTTACCTTTCATTTTGAGGCCACCGAAAATCCGCAAGAGGTTATTAACCTAATCAGAGCTGAAGGAATTAAAGTAGGAATAACAATAAACCCGGATATTCCGGTAAGCGCCTTAAAACCATTCATACATCAGGTTGATATGGTATTACTGATGTCCGTTTTTGCCGGTTATGGCGGTCAGAAATTTATCGACGAAACCTACAATCGTATTTCGGAGTTAAAAGGCATGATCGACCAGTTAAACCCGGATTGTTTAATCGAAATTGATGGTGGAGTAACATTAGATAATGCAGCATTGCTTTTTGAAAAGGGTGTGAATGTTCTTGTTGCCGGAAGTACTGTGTTCAATGCCAAAAATCCGGCTGACACTATACATAAAATGCTGTCCGTTTGATGGTAAATAATTTGCTTTTATTACTTTAAAAATAACAGGGTAAACCACCCTGTAACTATGTTATCCGGTTTTCTGTTTTACTATGAAGTTTATTTACAACAATCCTTTTTTCAGGATTTTGCTTGCATTTATTGCAGGTATAATTTTGTATGTATTTGCAGCTCAAACATTATGGGTAGCAATTACTTTGATTGTTTGTGCACTTGTATTATTATTACCAAGTGTTATAGTTAAAAATCCTTCGCATCAGTTTACACTCCGATGGACATTCGGACTCGGAGTAATATTTTTTTTCACCGGAATCGGATTTGTGCTCTCAAAATGGGAAAGTGAACAAAACACTTTTAGCGAATTAAATAAACGGGCTGTTTTCTTGATAGAGCTAACCGACAATCCCATTCAAAAAGCAAAATCATATAAATGTAAGGTACAGGTTCTAACATGTTACACGCTGCGAGGGCCTGTTTCAGTAAATAAAAATGCCCTTATTTATCTTCAAAAATCCGAAAATGCAGCGCTCCTGAAACACGGAAACCGATTATTAATCCAAACTACATTCAAAGAAGCACCGGGTAAAATCAACCCCGAAGGCTTCGACTACAAACACTATTTACAACTTCAGGGAATAGGAGCTATGGCATATGCCGACTCTCTGCATTGGAGAAAAATGGCATACACACCACAATTTTCGATAATGCAAATGGCATCCGGGGCACAGAAATCTCTGGTTGATATTTACGCCCGATATGGAATATCAGGGAACGAATATGCTGTTCTCTCCGCTTTAACGCTCGGATATACCGACGAGCTCCAACCGGAAATTATGGCCGGATACAGTGCCTCAGGAGCAATGCACATACTTTCGGTAAGTGGTTTACATGTAGGAATTGTATATATGGTCATTTCATTTCTGCTGAGCTTTATCCGGAAAAACCGGTTTCTGATTATTGTAAAAGCAGTTTTCATTGTTATTTTTTTGTGGTTATATGCATTTACTACCGGACTATCACCTTCGGTAATCAGGTCGGCGGCGATGTTCTCGTTTGTGGCAATTGGCAGTGCTTTTAATCGTAAATCGCAGATTTTCAACACTATTTTCGCATCGGCCTTTCTTATACTGCTTACCAACCCTCTTTTACTTTTCAACGTAGGGTTCCAGTTAAGCTATACAGCCGTTATCAGCATTATCATTTTCCAACCAACTTTCTCGGCCTTACTTCCCACTAAAAATAAACCACTTAAATGGGTACGCGACCTGTTTGCAGTTTCAATTGCCGCTCAAATAGGCACCTTGCCACTCACACTGTATTACTTTCAGCAATTCCCCAATTACTTTCTGCTTACAAACCTGCTTGCAATACCGTTATCCGGACTGATTATTTATGTGGCCATGTTTTTACAAGCTACTGCTGTAATTCCATTTATTGCTACAATTACTGCTCAAATTCTCAAATATTTACTTTTTGCACTCAATTATTGTATCAACTTTATTTATAAACTACCCAATTCTGTAACCATCATTAGTCTTGATATTATTCAGTCCATACTTTTTATTGTTGGCACATCGCTTATAGTTTCCTATGTAATCAGAAAAAAAGCAAACT
>JBLIZK010000387.1:0-2453 GCA_048859825.1 Paludibacter sp. | reverse complement strand
ATCAAATTGACTATATTTATTAAAAAGAATGTTATATAACATATAAATATTCGATTTGTGATTAACAAATGAAAGTTATTGGTTCTTAGATTGTTATATTGAAGTGAAGTAGTGAAATGGTATTAATAAAATACCCCTTTCGGACGGGCAGTAGTGGTCAAGTATACAAAAATTTGCAGTTTTTTAGAGATAGAAGTTCATTTGCCGTCCAATCAAAAACGTATGTATTATACAGATGTTAAACTTTAAAACTAGAATGAATGAAAGCGAAATTGATGCTTTGTTTATGCTTACTTCTTGCAAGCACTGCGATGTTTGCACAAGGAAATCTAACGGTTACCGGTGTTGTAACTGAAAAGGCCACCGGGTATCCGGCAATCGGAGTAAGTGTGCTCGTGAAAGGTACCACTATAGGTACTGTTACCTCCATGGATGGAGATTACTCTCTTTCAAATGTTCCGGCTAATGCGACACTTGTATTTAGCTATGTAGGTATGCTCACACAAGAACATGCAGTGGGCAACCGCACTGTTATCAATGTAATGATCGAAGAAGACACTCAGAAACTGGACGAGGTCGTTGTTATCGGTTATGGTACAAGTAAAGCAAAAGACCTTACAGCACCGATTGCTGTTATAAAAGCAGACGACATTGTTAAACATGCCACCACTTCGCCCATGGGCGCATTGCAGGGCAAGGTTGCCGGTGTACATATCACCAACAGCGGTCAGCCGGGTTCCGGTCCGGATGTTCGTATCCGTGGCGTGGGCTCCTTCGGCGATACCAAACCCTTGTATGTAGTGGATGGAATGTTTTTCGATAACATCGACTTCCTTAACAACAGCGATATCCAGGATCTTTCTATTCTTAAGGATGCTTCAGCCGCCTCTATTTACGGGGTACGCGCAGCCAACGGGGTTGTTATTGTTACTACCAAAAAAGGAACACTCAACAAACCGGCTACAATCACTTACGATGGCTATGTAGGTTTTCAGCAGGTAACCAACCAGCTTAAGATGGCCAACAGCAAGCAGTATGCAACTATGCAGATAGAAAAGAACAACGCAACCGATCTTAACGTGCTGCGTAATTCCATCGAACTCTTCGGTGGAGATCTCCAATCTATGATGCCTGGAACAAGTACCGACTGGTACGACGAATTGTTGCGTACGGCGCTTATTCACAACCATAGCATCGATATCAGCGGTGGAACCGACAAAGCATCCTATTCGGTAGGTATGAACTACATGTTCCAGGAAGGTATCATGGATGCAAAAAATGAATACGAAAGACTGAATATCCGTGCCAAAGCCGATTATAATGTAAACAACTGGCTGAAAATCGGTGCTAACACAGTTATAAGCAATGGAACGAAGTACAGTCCCAATAACGCAGCATGGGGTGCCGCCTATCTTACACCCGGCATATTCCCGGTTATGGACGAGCGCAGAAGCGATGCCGACGTATATCCGGTAAAATATGCTTCACCAAGTCAGATCGGTATGTCAACTTACTATGGTAATCCGGTGGCTACAGCCAACTATTACGACAACAAGAGCAATACCATCCAGGTATTACCTACTTTCTATGCTCAGATCGATTTCCTTCCTGCCAACAAGTTGTTCTTCAAAACCGCTTACAGCCAGGATATATCCTTTATCCAGGGACGGATTTACACGCCGCAATATTTAGTGGGAGGCAGCCAGTTGAGCAAGAACTCCAACCTGAAGAAAGAAGACAATAATTACCGCAGCTGGATTCTCGACAATACCATCACCTACCGTGATGCTTTTGGCAAGCACAACTTCTCGGCCATGTTAGGTCAGTCCGTACGAAGCGAAAACTGGCGTTATCTATGGGGAAATGCAACCGGCGTTCCGGGTGGTTCAGACGAGTATAAGTACCTCGACCAGGGTAATGCCGACGGCAGAACTACTGGCGATAATGGTACCACTTACCGCGGCTTGTCGTATTTCGGTCGTGTAACGTACGACTATCAGGGTAAATACCTGTTGTCTGCCACCATGCGTGCAGACGGTAGCTCCAAGTACCAGGAAAAATGGGGTTACTTCCCATCTATTGGTGCTGCATGGAATATCTCGGAAGAAGATTTCATGAAAGATTTCAAACAGTTGAACTACCTGAAGCTACGTGCCAGCTGGGGTAAGTTAGGTAACGACAAGGTAAGCGCCAGCGACGGTTTTGCCTCTGTTACTCAAAATATGAATACCTCGGGTGTATTTGGAAACGGAGTATTGCCCGGTTACACAAACCTGGTATACTTCAGCTACCTCGACTGGGAAGTTGTAAACGAATTGAATATCGGTTTCGATGCTGCCTTCCTGGATAGCCGTTTAGGAGTGGAGGCCGATTACTACCATCGTCTTACCGAAAATGCGGTTATCAATGCTCCACTGCCTATGGGTGCAGGAAGTTTGTTGGGTAACAATGGC
>JBLIZK010000386.1:0-2803 GCA_048859825.1 Paludibacter sp. | reverse complement strand
GAAAAACGGTATATTATTGGTAGACTTTGCCAACATTATGAAAGCAAAAGGCATGAATACTTTCGATGCATTGGTTGAAGCTGGTCGCGAACGTCTACGTCCAATCCTGATGACAACCATTTCGATGGTGTTTGGTATGTTACCGATTGCTATTGCTACCGGGGCAGGTGCCGAATGGAAAAACGGGCTGGCCATTGTACTGATGGGTGGATTAAGTTCATCTCTGGTACTTACCGTGTTTGTGGTGCCAATAGCCTACTTAGTAGTGGATAAAATTCAGCAAAAGCTTAAGCGTAAATCGGGAGATAACGAATAGTAGTCTGTTTGTTGCTCGTTTCTACTGAATTAAGTGAAATGTGAAGAGTGAAAATTTATGGCACTGCCTGCTATAAATTTTCACTCTTCATTGTTTAATGTGTACAAAACCGTCTACGAAGAAAGCGACGAATCTTTTGATATGGATTTCTGCTCTTCCACAATGGCATCGAGCACTGCTACGGCAGTCATATTTACGATGTCGCTTACCGAGCTTTCCATTTCCATTATGTGTATGGGTTTATTGAGCCCCATTTGTATAGGTCCTATGGTCTGAGCCAATCCCATTTCAATAAGCATTTTATAAGTCGTGTTTGCCGAACTTAAGTTCGGAAATATCAGCGTGTTTACATCTTTACCGGCCAGTTTCGAAAACGGGAATTTTTCGTCGCGCAGGGTTTTATTGAGGGCGTAAGTTACCTGCATTTCACCGTCAACCACCATGTCGGGGTATTTGGTATGCAGTGTTTTAACCACCTGATGTACACTGGCAGGACTTCCGGTTTTATCAGACCCAAAGTTGGAATAAGATAACATGGCCATTACAGGGTCGTGCGCAAAAAATTTCACTGTATCGTGGGTTAATTTGGCTACATCCATCAGTGTTTCAGTATCGGGATGACGATTAAAAACTGTATCTGATAAAAAGAAAGTGCCTTTTTTGGTTATCAGAATGTGCATGGCAGCTATATGATTGGTTGATTCACGAATGCCGATAACATCTTTTGCTGCCTGAATTGAATCTGAGTATTTTGTATGAACGCCGGTGATAAGTGCATCGGCATCGCCGGTTTCAACCATCATCATACCAAAGTAATTGCGCTCATACATTTTTTCGTACGCATCATCGAATGTCATTCCTTCGCGGCTGCGTTTTTGGGTAAGTAGCTTCGCGTAATTTATCCGGCGGGCTTCTTCGCGGTCGTGGCGAAGGTTTACAATTTGAATACCGGTAAGGTCAATGTTATTTTCGGAGGCAATGCTTTGAATTTTTTCTTCATTGCCCAGCAAAACAGGAAAGCATATACCTTCCTGAAGTGCCACTTCGGCAGCTTTTATCATATTTACATGATTAGCTTCGGAGAAAACAACCCGTTTCGGTTGCTGGCGGGCAGTATCGAAGAAATGTCGGAGCATTTTATTGTCGCTGCCCATTATTTCGCGTAGTTTTTGCTCGTAAGCTCCCCAGTCGGTAATGGCCTTACGGGCTACGCCTGAGTCGATTGCTGCTTTTGCTACAGCAGGAGCCACAACAGTTAGTAAGCGCGGGTCAAGTGGTTTCGGAATAATATAATCGGTACCAAAACTTAGTTTCTTGAGGTTGTAAGCTGCATTAACCACATCGGGAACAGGTTTTTTGGTGAGTTCGGCTATGGCACGTACAGCAGCCACTTTCATTTCCTCGTTAATGCAGGTGGCACGCACATCCAGTGCACCGCGGAAAATATACGGAAACCCAAGCACGTTATTAATCTGGTTCGGATGGTCGCTACGACCGGTAGCAAATACAATGTCTTTTCGGGCAGCCATAGCATCGTCGTACGATATTTCGGGATTCGGATTGGCCAGCGCAAAAACGATGGGATTTACATTCATGGAGCGAACCATTTCTTTGGTCAGCAATCCGGCAACTGAAAGGCCCAAAAATACATCCGAGTCTTTCACGGCTTCGGCCAGTGTACTGATGTTGCGGTCGGTTGCAAAAGGTTTTTTGCGGCTGTTGAGGTCTGTACGTTGCTTGTTTATCACACCTTTGGAGTCTACCATAACGATGTTTTCGAGTTTAGCACCCAGCATCATGTACAGTTGTGTACAGGAGTTAGCAGCAGCTCCGGCTCCGTTTACCACAATTTTCACATCTTCAATTTTTTTGCCAACCAGTTCCAGCGCATTCAACAGTCCGGCCGACGAAATAATAGCAGTGCCATGCTGGTCGTCGTGCATAAGCGGAATGTCGAGTTCGGCTTTCAACCGCTCTTCAATCTCAAAACACTCAGGAGCTTTGATATCTTCCAGGTTGATTCCCCCAAAAGTTGGCGCAATGGCTTTCACCACCTGAATAAATTTTTCGGGGTCTTTTTCGTTTACTTCAATATCGAAAACATCAATTCCGGCAAAAATTTTAAACAACAGGCCTTTTCCCTCCATTACCGGTTTTCCGGCCATGGCACCAATATTGCCCAGCCCCAAAACGGCTGTTCCGTTGGAAATTACAGCCACCAAGTTGCCTTTCGAAGTATATTCGTAAGCAGCATTCGGGTCTTTTTCTATTTCGAGACATGGCTCAGCAACACCCGGCGAATATGCCAGCGATAAATCGCGTTGCGAGCTATAAGGTTTTGTTGGTGTAACTTCAATTTTTCCGGGTTTTCCCTGCGAGTGGTAAAGAAGTGCATCTTCACGGGTCAGCTTTGCCATAATATTCTAATTTTGTATTTAATAAAATCATTTTGCATATAAAATGCAAATATTCTTATGAATTAAAGCA
>JBLIZK010000385.1:0-2641 GCA_048859825.1 Paludibacter sp. | reverse complement strand
ACACATCTAGCGACCCTGCATTTGTACCACTAACCTTTCCGCTACTGGCACCACAGTACACATAAGCAGGATCTGTATTAATTGAACGGTTTCCCCAACCGCTAAAGTTTGAAAGCAAACTCATATACGGGTCGGATATCAGATTCGCCAAAGCAGGGTAATATTTTGAAAAACAAGAATTTGAATATGATTTCACCGGAATTTTCAGTACAGTACTACCACTAGTAAGCACAACGGTATCATTCACCGTTGAAACACCGTCGTAACTGACAGTTAGTGATGCATTAGAGGCATTTGCAGCCAGCGATCCTGTACTTAAACTGATTCCGGATGGTGCTGAAACCGAAATACTTCCGGATAAATTTAATGCTGAAATATAAATAGTTTGCGATTTTATATATTCATCGAACGATAAACTGGTAACACTGGCAGTTAGCATAGGGCTCGACTCAGCACCCTGATTGAACAAAAACTTTACTTCTGAGGCCGTGAGCGATTTATTGTAAATGCTGAATTTTGAAATTGAGCCCAACCATGTAGGGTCACTCGTATAACCACCTTTGCCCAAATATGCCAGCGAAGTACCGATTGTAGAAAGGGCTACTCCGCTAACAGCTTTACCGGCTAAATTTCCATCGATATAGAATATGACGGAGTCGGCTCTTACTACAGAAACCATGTGATGTAGTTTACCATCGTCGTACTCAGTTCCATTCACGCCTTTTTCAGCGCTGTATGTGCCATTCGAAATACAGGTACGGCTCACATTATCGCCTCTGGCAGCCGACAATGATACATAATTATAACCCAATCCGCCCGATGTATTACCAAAGTACGACAGCATCGTATATCCGGTATTCGCTCCGGCTGCAGATGTGAACCATATTTCCTGCGAAAAGGCTGTATAAGTGTTTAATGCCACTGAACTACCCGGGAAGGACAAAAATTGTCCGCTTGCAGATAATTTCAAAGCCTTGTTTACTATTGTGGCTCCGCCACTTAATACCCCGTTAAGTGTACCTACATTATCAGCGGCTGTTCCGTTATCAAACGTCCACTGGTGTGTAAGATTGGCTGTTCCGGGATCGGTTTGCGAACAAATACTGTCTGCAAATATTGCAAGCAGTAAAAACATACTGTATATTCTGAATTGTAACATGATGTAGTTTAAATACTATTTCTATTCTTTAATAAACCGTTGAATGGAACTGTGTTTCCCGGTTTTTACTTGTAAAAAATAAACTCCAGGTTTAAAATCTGATATGTCAATATTATTTTCCGGTTCAATTTCCATTTTATACGACTTCAGGGTTCTGCCCTCAATATTTCGGATAATAACTTCGGATGTTATATTTAACAGTGGCAAACAACTAAAGTTAAGTTTGTCTTTTACAGGTAAAGGCCAGAAGAAAACGGTTTTATCAGTATTGTTTTCTGTTTGAGCTAATGCCGAAATAGTTGTTAGCTGAGCCACTTCTGTGGCAGTCATCGCATAATTATAAATTCGGAAATCATCAATCAACCCCATAAACAGCGGATCGGAAAACTGACTTCTACCAATATAGTTCAATACCGGATTGATATCGGATGGCCTAATAGTAATGATCGCCGACTGCGACACTAATGCTCCATTTACATACATTTTAGCGCCTGTAGCACTTAAAGTTACGGCCACGTGAGTCCAGGTTCGGGCAGTCAGAGCCGGTGCAACCATTACTCTTTCATTCCCGGCATGTTTTAAACCAAAATACAAGTATCCGGATGACGATTTTGGAGTCAAAAACATATATTCGTTTTCACCATTACCAAAATCAAAAATTCGTTGCCAGGCAGTTGTTCCCATCCAGTTTACCCATGTGGCTATTGTAATTTCGTTGTAATTAGCAACAGTATATGGTAATTGCACATAATTTGATGACCCGTTTAGTAAAACAGAAGAAGCTCCGTTTTTTCCGGTAGAATAGCCCAGACTTCCAAACGCAGCTGCATTTAGCTGATTGATTGTTGTATCGCGGGTTGAGTTTTCAAAATTATAATGGGCTACCAGCGCTTTATCCTGTAATGTAACCACTGAAACCTGATTGCTATATGCAGAACGGTTCAACGAATTATCCACCGCCTTAATTTTATAGTAATAAGTTTTGCCGGGCAACACTGAATTGTCGACAAATGAATTTGCAGTAATTCTCTGAGCTAAGGTATTGTAAACCCCATCGGCCGATTCAGATCGGAAAATAGTGTACGATGCCAAATCGGATTCTGTATTAGCATTCCAATTAAGTAAAACAGAAGCTGACTGTACATTTGCAGATAGTCCAACAGGGGCTTGAGGAGCCACAAATTCAACCGGAGCTCCAACCGGTATTAAACGCCACTGTTGGTTCGTATTTCCGTTCTTTTCGGACTGTTGAATGGAGGCTCCCTCGGTAGTATATGGGGCTGCCACCTGTAAACATTTGGCACTATGTCGGTTCCGGATATAAAACCACCCATCACCGGCATATTCTAAAAACCATTGCTGATTAGCTCCTTTCAAATCGTCGTATTGAGTAACAGATGAACCATTGCTTAATGAGTAATTAGTGTTCTCCATCACCTTCGCACTGTGAACAGCTGAGAGAGTGAGATCGGAAGAGCGTCG
>JBLIZK010000384.1:0-6170 GCA_048859825.1 Paludibacter sp. | reverse complement strand
GGGGTTAAAAGACGATTGTTTTTCCTGTAACTCTCGTTTTAATCTCGATAAATGACCAATTCCTGTTCTGAAATCAAACAATTGTGTTAGAAGATAATGTCTGAAAAGGTTCCGGCTGTCCGTTAATTGAAATTCCAATTCGGACAAGGGTGTTTTTGATTTGTCAAATTCAAGAATTTCAGTTTGATTGGTTATGCTGCCGGGGTTTATTCTACTTAACAATACAAGTCCATCCAATGAACGGCATCGGCTCAGCGCCACGTATACTTGTCCGGGAGCAAATGCATCACCGGCGTCAATGATGGCTTTGTCAAATGTTAGTCCCTGGCTTTTGTGTATGGTGATAGCCCATGCAAGTCGGAGTGGAAACTGGGTGAATGTGCCCAACACTTCTTCATCAATCTGACGGGTTGTTTCGTTGGTTTGGTATCGCATGTTTTCCCAGGTCATTCTGGTGATCTCAATTGGCTCATCGTCGCCCGGACAATCAATTAAAATTCGATCTTTCTCAATGCGTTTTACAACCCCGATTTTCCCATTGTAAAATCGTCTGACGGTCTCGGTGTCGTTTTTAATAAACATAACACGAGCTCCCTCTTTTAGTTCCAGTTCTTTTTCGGTAGGGAAACTTTTATCGGGAAATTCGCCCGAAACAGTAGCACTAAAAACAATTGATTTTGAATTGAGTTTATTTAATTCAACAGCATTAATTCTTTCGGCTTTATAGTTGTGGGTGGTTAATGTTATCCAGGTTTCGTTTTCGGGAGCTAAAAATCCGGGTTTATAGCAACGGTGTAATTCATCCAGTGCCCGGGGGGTTAATGAATTGTTGCGTACCTGATTCAGTATATTGATGAATGCCCCGTTTGTTTGTCTGAAAATTGTATCGAATTCAATAAACAATGGAGTTTGTTGGGTAATGACCTGACTGTGAAAATAATAAATGCTTTTATAATACGAACTTAAAAGTCGAAGCTCATCGTCGACAGCTACGGGTGACAACTGAAACATATCGCCAATAAAAATAACCTGTACTCCGCCAAAAGCTTCGTTGTGTCGGAAACGAATACTGCGTAAAACGGTGTCGATTGCATCCAGAACATCGGCACGTACCATACTTATTTCATCGATAACCAATAATTCAAGTTCCTGCAAAACTTTCCGTCGAAAACCAGCCATTCTGATTTTTTCAATCAAATCGCGTCGTCCCTGAGCGGTAGGAATAAATGGTGAAAATGGAAGTTGAAAAAAAGAGTGTATAGTAGTGCCACCGGCATTGATTGCGGCAACACCTGTTGGGGCCACAATTGCCATTTGTTTGTGAGTAATGTCTTTTAGTTTTCGAAGAAAAGTGGTTTTCCCGGTTCCTGCTTTTCCGGTTATAAAAATACTCCTGTTAGTGCTTAATGCATATTCAGTAGCAAGTTCGTATACGTTCGATAAATTATTCATATAGTTGTTTTTCAAGCAGTTTTTTGTTGTTGAATGAATTAGCAAATAAAAAATGTTTTGTGTTTCCTTTGCTATGTGCAAAAATATTCAAAAAATACAAATTTACAAATGTTTTACATTAAACTAAATTCAATATGAGATTTCTGCTAAATAACTCGAAAAACCTTATAGATGGATTGAATAACGATTTTTATTCACTACCTGTTTTTAGAGAGAAAATAGGTATCTTTGCTGTTGAATAGAAATACCATTTGTATTCTGAATATTTATAATGCAATGGGTATAAAAATATTTTCAATATGCAGAATTTTAAAACCTACTTCGCAATCAGTGTTTCAATGCTTATATGGTCATTTTCATTTATTTGGACGAGGATGGCTTTAGTTTCTTTTGGCCCTGTTGCATTGGTTACTTTCCGATTGGTAATAGCTACATTTCTGATGTTTTTGATTGCTCAACTTAGCAGAAAGTTTCAGCGGATCCGACGGGTGGATTTGAAATGGTTTTTATTATTGGCATTTTTTGAGCCGTTTATGTATTATATTGGCGAAACATATGGATTGATGCTTGTAGAGTCGACTTTAGCTGCTGTAATTATTGCTACTATCCCATTGTTTGCACCAGTATTGGCGTTTTTGTTATTGAAAGAAAAAATTACAAAAGCTAATGTGCTTGGAATAATTGTTTCGTTGAGTGGAGTTTTTATGGTTATATGGCAGCCTGTAGGTGGAATTAATGCAAATCCCTGGGGAGTATTGTTATTGTTTTTAGCAGTGATATCGGCGATAGCCTACACCACAACTTTGCGTAAAATATCGACCTACTACAGTACATTTAATGTGATCTTTTATCAAAGTTTATTTGGGTTGTTATATTTTGTACCCACTTTTTTATTGACTGATTTTGATACTTTATCGTTAAATAATGTGACAGGACGCTCACTGACGGCATTAATTATGTTAGCGGTGTTTGCATCAGTAATTGCATTTGTTCTTTTTGCGGGTGTGGTCCGTAAAATAGGTGTTGCCCGAACAAATGTATTTGTAAATCTGATACCGGTTTTTACGGCAGTTTTAGCCTGGTGGTTACTTGGCGAAAATTTAAACACAATTAAAATTGTGGGTATTACGATTACTGTTGCCGGATTATTTGTAAGTCAGTTGTCGGGTTTTAGGATTAAACAAATAAAAGGTATCGAATATTGAAGTATATATCACAGCTTAGTTTTATGGAATAAAAAAAGCGATTGAAAAGATTCAATCGCTTTTTTTTGTGACCCAGGTGGGGGTCGAACCCACGACCCACAGATTAAGAGTCTGTTGCTCTACCAACTGAGCTACTAAGTCGCATGCTTGTTTCAAAAGCATTGCAAAGATAAAGAAAAATGTAAAAGTAACAAGCCTCTGTTCGTATTTTGAAAAATTTTCTTTAAATCAGGGGCATGTTATTTGATAGCTTATTGTATTGTAGTTTATACTACAAGTTTTTTCTGTGAGATTTATTCAGTTTTGTGTTTTTAAGAGGGTTAAACTGACTATTTTCAACTTTAACGACTCTGTATAAGATGAAATACTTCATTTACGACTATTCGTTTTCGAATAAAAATGAATAATTGCATTAAAACAAATGTTGTATTCTGTGGTTTTAACAATTATCAACAGTTTGTAATAACTATAAAATGTAGTAATAACTACAGTATTATTTGTAGTATATATTGTGATGCTAAGCTAATTTTATTAACTTTGCAGGCTGAAAATAAGAGAATTGTCAGTAGTTTATTTGAGTTTTATTTGACAAGATTTTTAGTATTGAAATCAAAGATGAAAAAGATATGAGTTTTGTTTTGTTTAGGAGTTTATTTAAAAAGAGAAGTAAAATGTTTAACAATAAAAGTTACAAAAAAACATACATGCCAAATTACTTATTACGTATAAGTGTTGGTTTGTTTTTTACCTTAATTCCTTTATTTACAACTTTTGCTCAAATTACTCAGGTTGGAGCAGTTACAAATGCAAGTGGTGCTAATGTACAAACATTAACTGTGAATAAACCGACAGGAGCAGTTATAGGCGATGTGCTGATAATGACTGTGATTAAACATGTTACAGGAAATACCGATAATTCTTGGGTGAATGATAATGCTGGCTCTGCTTGGACTACCCTTGTATCAGGTGGATTAGGGGGTAATAATAATTACAGGCTAACTGTTCTCTATAAAGTAATATCAGTTGATTGGGAGCCAACTTCTTATACTGTTATTCCTACAGCTGGGTGGAATCCGAATGCCACGTATATGCAAGTTTCACTAATGGCTTACAGAGGTATTAATATTGCAAATCCAATAAATGTATTTTCAGCATTAGCTACAACGACTACTACAACAGGGACAACAATTGCACCAGGAACAATCACTCCTACGGTGAATAATTCTTTGTTATTAATGTTGTCAGGTAGTTACAGAAACACAACCGGAACACTGGAGTTTTCATCGTGGACTACAGCTACAGCAGGTAATTTTATTGAATTTCTGGATATTGCCGGAGCAGACAGTACTCGTTTGGGTGCTGCCTCATTATCATTGAGTAATGCTTCAGCTACGGGAAATGGTACGATAACTCTCAGTGGAGACGGAACTTACAGAGGGGCAGTATTAATGGCATTAGCACCGGCCTCAATAGCTACGGGAAGTATAGCAGGTTCTCCTTTTTGTCAGGGAGCATCTGTTACTGTCCCATTTACAACAACCGGAGTTCATTCATCCGGAAATGTGTTTACAGCTCAACTTTCAGATGCTACAGGAAGTTTTTCATCTCCTACAACTATAGGTACATTATCGGGTACTACTTCTGGCTCAATATCGGCCGTTTTACCATTAGGTTTGTCGGCAGGAACATCTTATCGAATCAGAGTGATAAGCAGTGCCCCATCCATCACTGGTAGAGATAATGGCTCAAATCTTACAATCTCGGCTTCCGTAAACGCACCTACAGTAACAGGTGCCTATTTATGTATCGGTGGAAGTACAGCTGTAACACTTTCGGCTTCGGGTGCATCTACAGGTGATGTTTACAAATGGTATTCAGCTGCAACGTCAGGTACTCTTCTGAAAACAAGTTCCAGTAATACCGACAATACTTTTACGACTCCATCGTTGTCTACTACTACAAGTTATTGGGTTAGTATTCAGAGTGCTGGTGGCTGTGAGTCTGCCCGTGTACAGGTAGATGCAACGATGCCTTCGGCATATGGTGGCAGCCAAACGCTGGCAGGTACAGACTCCTGGGTATCGCATATATATGATGGGATTGATTTAAATACTTACTACGGAACCACTACGCAAACAGAAACATTTGACCAGAATTTTGGAAATGGAGCTACCTGTTTTCCATTTATAGCCGGCGCTAATCCATTATCGATTTATACTAAAACATTTTCGGTGAGCAATAGGATGAATTCTTCAAAGCGGGGATTTTATACGGTTAGTATGGGAGGTGATGATGGCGTACGATTGTATGTGGATAATAACCTGGTTTATAACAGATGGGTATTACAGGCTTATACTCAAAACGATAATGTGCTTATATCATTATCCGGAACAAGTCAACTTCGCTATGAGTATTTTGAAAATGGTAGTGAGAACAGATATACTTTTCAGAAGCTTACAAAGATATTTGATAATACCTTAAGTACTAATCTTACGCAATCTGTTTATCAGGGTCAAACCGGTGCTGCTATTGGTGGCGATGTTTTTGGAACATTTCCTACAGGAATAACCGGAACAGGGTATCAGTGGTATTATAGTACAACACCGGGTGGTACAAGAACAGCTATATCTGGTGCAACCGGAGCTACTTTTTCGCCAAATACTTCTGTGGCTCCATTTAATGTGGTTGGTACCTATTATATATACAGAACTGCTTCAATAACAAGTACAAATAATTACAATCCGGCATCGTACGTTGCTACTTTAGAATCGAATGCGGCTACTTTACAGGTAGTGACGCCTCCGACAATAACTGCATCAACAACTTCGCTCACCGGTTTTACGTATTTAGTGAATAATGGTCCGTCGGCACAGCAGAGTTTTTCTGTTGTTGGTACCAATTTAGTGAGTAATGTTACTGTCACCCCACCAGTCAACTATGAAATTTCATCAACTTCGGGTAGTGGTTTTCAGTCTACTCCGATTATACTTACACAATCAGGAGGAAGTGTTGCAAGTACCACAATTTATGTGCGTTTAAAAGCCGGATTAAATTCGGGGACATATAATGCAGAAAATATTCAAATTAGTGCCGATTTTGCGACAACAAGAACAGTAGCATGTTCAGGGAGTGTTACTTTACCAACTTATTGTACAATGTCGGGTAATACTACTTATCAGACTAAAGTAACTTATGTAGGATTTAACTCTATTTCGCAGATTAGTACTGGGACAAAAACTGTTGGATATACTAATTATTCCAATGTATCAACATCAGTAGTAATGGGTTTATCATATGGATTATCAGCAAGAATTAATACTGGTGGAGTTGGTACCTGTTGGGTGCGCGTGTGGTTTGATTGGAATGCCGATGGGGATTTTAATGATTCCGGAGAAGCATATGATATGGGTTCAGCTACCACGGTTACAGATGCTGCTGTAAGTCAGAGTCCAAAAGTAATCTTTATTCCTTCAGATGCACTGATTGGTCAAACTCGCATGCGTATAGCAGTAA
>JBLIZK010000383.1:0-2435 GCA_048859825.1 Paludibacter sp. | reverse complement strand
TTTTATGCCTATGGGTAGCGGTACACAATGGCTCTTGGAGGGTTTTGCATTTTTTAGCGATGCCGGTCCATTTAATGCTGATTATTCAAACATGGGTATGGGAGCAGGGTTTTGGAAACAGATGTTAATATCATCGCTTGAACGGGGAACAAGATTTTATGGACATCGTCCCACTTACGAAGATACCAAAGTATATCCCGGCTACGAAACAGATTATGGGTATAAGTATTTAGGGTGGTATCTATGTGACTTTATTTACCGAAAAGGTGGATATAAAGCATTGAAATATGTTATGTTAGGCGATTTAGCAGGATACCAAAAAATAGGATATGCTTCAGGACAAGCCATCATGGATGCCCTCTATTTTGATTTTGAAGTACGACTACAAGACAGGTCAGTTGCGACGCTTATTACTCCAAGGATGAATGCAGATGAAACTTCATCGTCTGTAAAAATCAGTTGGGCTCCACTAAGTTCAACGATTAAACTCAATGTTGCTGTATCGACGGATAATGGTACAAACTGGACAACTATCGCTACTAATACTACGGACACTGTATGCAGTTGGAATGATGGAAATTATGTTGGTAAGTTTTTGATTAAACTCTCTACACCCGATGTTTTTGATTATCAAACAACTTATGGCCCGTTTAATAAAATTGATTTAGGAAAACCACTGATTAATTTCCCTATTGGAAATGAATTCCTGATTGCCGGAGATACGGTAAATATATCGTGGGCAAATACCACCTTATCAAACCTTAAATTTGAATTTTCAGGGAATAATGGTACAAGCTGGTCAACCATTAATAGTTCGGTTCCTTCATCAGTATTGAATTATAAATGGATAGTTCCGTGGACTATATCCAATCAATGCAAAATAAGAGTTTCGGATGCTGCAAATTCAACGAACAACGATCTGAGTGATAATAATTTCACGATATTAGCACCCAATATGATTGGCGGACCATATTTGTTTGATAAGAACACTATTGCTTTACTGCATTTCGATAATGATTTAAACAATCGTTCGCATCTTTCGGGTAATGGAATTGGGTTGGAAACCAATATTGTGAATGATGCCACACTTTCAAGTATGTTGGGAAATTGTTATAAAACCACTTCTCCGGTTTCCATTCCGCACAATGCCAACCTCAGTTTATCGGGCGACTGGACTATTGAAGCATGGGTGAAAATAAACTCATTCAATCCCAATGCAAACATGTATATACTTACAAAGCCTGGCGATTCTGATGCATATGCATCCAACTATTCGCTTGAAATAAACCCGTGGTGGGGAAATATTTTTCATGGCTTTTACTTTTCGGATGCAAGTTCCCGAAGTGGAGTTAGTAATTACGCACTAACGCTGAACCAATGGTATCATATCGCCTATATTCGTGATACGAAAGCGTCGCAACTAAGAATTCTGATTCATGATAAAGACCGTAAACTTGTAGCTTCGCAATCCAATGCTTATATAGGTACTTCAACTTTTTCAAATACAAAAGATTTACTGATTGGCAGCGGCATTGATGGCTATCTGGATGAAGTAAGAATAAGCAATGTAGTTCGTAGTTTTATTTCAACAGGAACGAAACAGCCAAAGAAGGATCAACCTTTTTCAGTTTTCCCAAATCCAACGAATGGTATAGTGAAACTACACTTGCAACCCGATGCTTTAAATGCAGACGTATCTATTTCCAACGCGGCAGGACAAATGGTATTTCGAAAAAAAATAACTACTACGCCTGATTTCATTCTTGATTTGACGTCTCAACCTAAAGGAATCTATTTCATTCACATTAAAAGTGAGGGCAAGCAGAACCAAACATCAAAATTGATAATTCGATAAAATAGTTTACACAGCAGGCAACAAAGAAAAAACTGACTCGATTTTGTGCCGACTGCAAGCGATAAAACTAACAAATCTCAGCATTTAAATAGCAGACAATAAAACGACTGAAGAAAAACTAAACTACTGGCCATAACACACGCCTATGTGCACAGGCTGGCTGACGTGCACTTAGCAGGTTTTGCGCCCGCATTCACTTTGTCGCTGTGCGACAGCGAATACGCCCGCAATCCGCCCGTGCCCATAGCCTCGGTCGTTATGCGGCATAGTAAAAAAATAAAGAGACAGACATTTAAGGTGTAAAATCTTTGACGAACTGTCCGCTTCGTGACATAATCAGACTATTCTGTAGCGACAGAATTGACTGACTTTCGAACTTCTGTACGGCGGACAATTCCTCGCTGATTTTCAAGTGAAAACAACTCGACTTTTTTAAATTTCGACTGTGCAGAACAATAACAAAAATATCAAGAATTGAATATTCCTAAGAAATTCAACAATTAATCATAACAAACAAAAAGTATTATGAAAAATTTAATTATATTTTCTATTTTAATCACGATAATTTCATGTACAAACA
>JBLIZK010000382.1:0-3346 GCA_048859825.1 Paludibacter sp. | reverse complement strand
TGTTTAGTTAACGGTGGCAAAGAAACAGTCTTTTTTCCATGCATACAAATTAAAAAATATGTTTTACAACTATTTTTTATGTGAAAATAGTAACAGTTGTAACTCTTTTTTCTTGTTGAAAATTCAAATAGTGCACATATTCAGATAGTTAGTGTAGTTTTCACCAATATGTAAAAATGTGTTAAATAATCGCTATTTGTGAGTACTTTTTCATTTTGAGGATTTGTTTTGCTTCCAAACCTGATATGAATTTACTGAATTCTGCCATAATACATACGCGCCGGGTCCTATTGATGCCAAAGGATGTAGGTACATCAACGACATCCAGATAGCTAAAACTGTATTTTTTTGTCCTAAACCCTGTCCGCCGGCTACGGTATCGTCCAGTTTGCGGCCAATTCTACGCCCTATTACAAACTGACCAATGCAGATGAACATCGAAGCCAATCCGATGGCAATTTCGAGCACTATGTGGGTATTTCCCTGTTCAATAATAAACTGTACTGTTTTACCGGTTACAACGGTAAGTGATATTATCCACAAATAAAACGACAAACCGGATTTTGCCTGTATTTGCTTGCCCAGCTGCGGTAAAAACTTATTAATTATCAGTGAAATAAAAAAGGGTACAATCAGCAGGAATGCCACCCTTTTGCCAATTTCGAAAACTGATGTTAGGAATGGAAGTTCGTTATAACCTACGTACGAAAAATAAACGGGGGCTACAATTGCTACAGTTAAATTGCTTAATAAGCTATAGGCGGTTAAACTGGCCACATTTCCTTTGAGCATGCCGGCTATTACCGGTGCTGCTGTAGCCGTTGGAGCTAATATACTTATCATTGCGGCCTGTGCAAGTATTTCGTTTATCGGTTTTAATGCCAGATATACTATAAAACTACCACCTACCTGTATAAGCAGTAACCAAAAGTGCATTGCAGTGAAGCGAATAGTGCTTATCGAAATTTTGGAGTATGTGAAAAGTAACATCACAAAAAGAAGATACTCCATTAAAAACGATAATTGACCCACATATTCATGCAGCGCAATTCCCGTAAGCATTGCTACAGGCATTAAGTAGCTCTTAATTTTTTTTAGCATTTTCAATTTGTTTTTTCCTGTCAATATTTCGGGTTACTGCACCGTAAATTAATAATGCTATAAACGAAATTAATCCAATTCCTACAAACACATACCATATATAATGTGCATGTTCTGTAGCACGGGCATAAGCTTCAACGCTATCAAATTTACGGGGATTGGGTAGAAATTCTTCCAATAAATAGCCTGACAGGCCAAAAGCAAAGAGGTATGAAAAGAATGAATGCAAGTGACTGAACCCTAAATATAATCCTTCTTCTCCTTTTGGAGCCTGATGCGAAAAGTACTCTAAAAAGCGGGGCGAAATAAAACATTCAGCAATGGCTTGCATGGCTATACCAACAATCATCATAAATGCTACCGGATGCATGCCCAGTATTGTATCGCTTTCTATCTGATTTCCAAAAGACATTACAAGAGCAGAAAAAGGGATGATAAGCATTCCGATTGTCATCGAAAACAGGGCTGTGCGCTTTTTCATAAATGACGTGATGAAATTTACCAAAACAAAGACCACTAACGGATTCACGTTGGCATACCAGCCGGGCGATGCATCTTCGCCGATTAATCGGATGACATATTTTGGCATAGTGGCATACATCTGACCCTGTATCAGCCAAAAACCACTTACAATTAGTATAAGGGTCAACAATCTCAAATTACTTACTACTTTTATTAAGCCACGTCCTATGTCAGCAAAACTTTTGCCCTGTCCTTCTGTTTTAACCGATTTGTATAAGAAAAACACGGCAATAAGTGCCAGAAATGTCATTGAAGCCGAAAAGAAATTGAGGTAAACAAGACCTGTATCGCCCATGCTTTTCCGACGTGGGTCGACTACTGTTTTACCCGTAAATGCCCCAATATTAACCATCATATAAAAAATTGCAAACCCCCTCGCTCTGGTTTCGGTACTGGTTTCGCGGGCTACTGTGCCCGAAATAACGGCTTTGATAAATGAACCTCCAATTACTATCAGAACTAAAACGGGTACTATTGTCCATCGTAGCAGGCTGGTATCCAGTCCGGTAAATGTAGTAGTCATTTCGTAGCTTACCAGGCCGGCACTTTGTAGCATTGTAGGTAAAATGCCTAAACCGCTATAGCCAAGTGTAAGTAATGCGAATGCCACCATAATGGCCGAACGAAAGCCAATTTTATCGGCGTAAGCACCTACAAAGGTGGGCAGCAGATATAAACAGGCCGAGAAAGTACCGGAAATCAACCCGGCTTCAATATCAGTAAATCCCCAAACGTTGGATAGATAAAGTGTAATGACAATAAAAACGGCATAGTATGCCAATCGCTCCAATAATTCTACTGAATTTGCAACCCAAAATGCTTTGCTGAAATTTTTAAACATGCTTCTTTTTTATACTTTAATTATTCTGCAAAAGTACTAAAATATAGACTGATAATTTGTTAGGTATGTTGTAATAAAACTAAAACAGGAGCTAAAAACGTAATTTTGTCAGCCTAAAACATGCTTTATAGCTAAAATGATTACTTTTGCAGTTATATTATAATAAATCGATTTTGCATGAACCGTTTTTTTCTTATTGGTTATATGGGATGTGGTAAAACCACATCGGGTAGGTATGTGGCTTCTAAAACAAATCTTTCGTTTATCGATATGGATGTTTTTATTGAAGAAAAATACCATAAATCGATAACGCAGATTTTTGCGGATATGGGTCAGGACAAGTTTCGCGAAATTGAACGAAAAGCTCTGGAAGAGTTAGCCAATTTTGAGAATGTAATTATTGCAACCGGGGGTGGTGCGCCCTGTTTTTTTGATAATATGAAGCTAATGAATAACTCAGGCAATACCATATACATTCGCATGTCAGCTGAGCATTTAACCCGCCGGCTCGAATCGGTGAATGGAGGTGGACGACCACTCATTGCGGGGAAAAAAGGCCCAGAGTTGCTTGATTTTATACAAAATGGTTTATCGCAACGCGAAGCATTTTATATGCAGGCAACCAATATTGTTACTGGTACAGATGAGGAAATTGCAGATGTGTTGCTTGAGAAAGTGAATGAACTGATAAAATAAAAAAGCGACTATCTCCTTTTTGAATGTGAGGGAAGTCGCTTTTTTTGTTGCTTATTGTTTTGTTAATCAAGCAATTTCTTTAGGGTAGCAGTTGTTTTATCAAACCTGAATTCTTTTAGTACGGCATTTTTATAATCCGTAATTTCGTTGTTACATAAATTGCCGATACTACCTTCATGTGTATGC
>JBLIZK010000381.1:0-2687 GCA_048859825.1 Paludibacter sp. | reverse complement strand
GGTTGTTGAAAGCAGTACGGTAAAAAACTCCCTTGGCTATCGTCCCAAACCGGCATTGCCATCGCTGATTAATTATTGCGACTATCCGATTTATTACCCTTTCGATTTTCTGAACGATAGCAAATGGAAAATTTCGGGTGGCATTCTTTCGCCTGAAACCACCTCGGGCGGCGAACTGCTGCTCCGCAGAGATGCCGAATCAAACTACCGTTTCGAGGTTCCTTTCCGCATTCGGCAGTCCGATGGGTGGGCCGGAGTTTATGCATATTATCAGAATACCAACAATTGGCTGAAAGTGCAGATAGGCAGGAACGGCACCTGGAAAACCGAACTTTGCGTAGATGGAAGCACACAGGTTGTTACCCGCGCTTTACCGGATAAATTTGCATTTCTGGAAAACAATTCGCTGGTTACTGCCTACGAAGAACCGTGGCACACATTGGTTGTCTACAAAAATGGCGGTAAATTCCGAATTGAACTCGACTATTTCAACCTCACGCTCAACGGGGATATCCAAACAACTTTTGAAACAGCCGCACAGGTAGGCCTGGTAGCTTCCTCGGATCAGGTATCGTTCGATGCCATTCAATACACTGCCGGCTGGGACGAATATGATCAAAACATTACCGGCTGGAAAAACCAATCGGGCAGTTGGGCGGTAAGCAGTGCCGGACTTGTTCAGTCCGATGCAAACGGCATAGCTCAAACCTTCAAAGGCGACCCTGCTTGGAATTATGAGTTTTCGGCCTATCTGAAAAACAGCCAGCTTCCGGCTTCGGGTAAAGCAGGTTACTATCCGCTGTTTATAGATAATCAGAATTATGTAAAGGCAAGCATAAACTACGGAACCCAAATGCTCGAAATAGAAGGTTTGGACAACGGTGTAGCTATTGAGCCACAAAGTCTGCCACTGAAAAAGCAGATTATGCGCCAGTTTACTTACGCCTCGCACCCGGCTACCAGTTTCCGTTACGATTTGAGAAACGAGTCGCTCATATCGGGAGTGAATATATTATGGTTCGAGGGTCACTATCCGTACCTGAACCAGACATTTGATTTGCCTCAGTCTGTAAAATTCTATGCCCTTCAAAACGGATCGTGGGTGGCGCTTAATGCTCAGCTCGAAGGTGATTTGCGTTTTTCGTACATGAATCACTTTACATTTCCACCGGTAAAAGCTACAGCTATCCGCATGGATGTAACCAACTATACGGGTAAATATGCGCGTGCATTCAGTGCCTATTTCGATGAGGACGTTTCGGCGGGTTACTTTTTGCGTTGCCGCCGCGAGGAAGATGGCTTGCACTTGTTTTTGGACGACACTTATCAAACAGTGGTAACCGGTAACTGGGGCAAGTCTCAGGTTGGCCTTTTCACGGAAGGAATGCCGGGCGTATTCAACGGTTTGCTTCATTACCAGTCGGGCTCAGTGGCGGTAAAAACCATTAGCATTGCTCCGGCAAGCTGCTCTGTGGGCCAATCGGTAAAGCTAACAGCCACGGTAGCACCTGCCAATGCCACCAACACGCGTTTGAAATGGGAAAGTTCTAATCCGGCAATAATGACGGTAAGCGATGATGGAACGGTAACGCGTCATGCTTCGGGCAGTGTAAAAATTACGGCTAACACCAGCGATGGCGGAACGGTGAAGGGTAGTGTCGATTTGCTCGAAACCTCGCTGTCCGAAACCAAAGTTTCTCAGCACTTACAGATATACCCCAATCCGGCATCCACAGAGTTGCATTACTCTTTGGTGGAAATGGCCAACGACTTGTCGGTTTATTCACTAACGGGCGAAAAGTTGCAGAGTCACATACCCGATGGGAGCAATAAGATCCGTATCGACAATTTGTCCACGGGAGTTTACCTGCTGGTGGCGCGAACAGAGCATGAAATACAATCTAAACGATTTGCGGTGATTAGGAATTAAATTTTGGTAGAGAAGAGAATGATGTTATTAAGTAGTAGAACAGAATTATTGATACATTTCTTAAAATTGAAATTATTCAAAGTACAGACCCCTATCCCTAACCCTTTCCCCAGAGGAGAAAGGGGATAAAACATTGAGATAACGAGTTATTATTCATTGTAGCAACTCTTAAGTCCATCTCCTGTGGAGAGGGATTTAGGGAGAGGTCGGACATTATGAAATATATCATTAATTTTATTGATTACTTAGTTTGAATAAAATTAAAAATAAAAGATATACACATGAAAAGAATTAGTTTTAAAACGGGTTTGGTTTTGGTTTTACTTTCTTTATTGTCAAATGTTTATGCTGTGAAATATGGTGCGGCAAAAACAACCGACCCTAAAACTCGGATACCAGCCTGCGCAAAACCTGAATTTGATTATTGGATGCGGGATACATGGGTTACTTTGGCTCCCGATGGGTATTATTATATGACCGGAACCACGGCAACTCCCGGACGCGAATTCCCCGGACAGATACATTGCTGGGACTGGAACGATGGCTTGTACTTGTGGCGGTCGAAGGATATGAAACAGTGGGAAGCCATGGGACTTATCTGGTCCATGGAAAAGGATGGCACCTGGCAGAAAAATCCGAAAGTGTATAAGGAAGGCGAAAAGTATCCTAAAAAATCAATTAATGGTGATCCGCTCGACAACCGCTTTCATGCTGTATGGGCTCCCGAGATGCACTATATCAAGAGTGCCAAAAACTG
>JBLIZK010000380.1:0-3756 GCA_048859825.1 Paludibacter sp. | reverse complement strand
AACACAAACGAGCTTTTCATGAAAATTGAATTCAATTTTCATGAAAAGCTCGTTTGTGTTTTCACCATTGGCTACTGCCAACTTTGAGTTATTAAGTTGTTGGTAGGTTCTCAGGCGCAAATTGCCGCCTAATGTCGATTTAACTTTTAGTGATACAACTTTCCCATTTTCCCAGAACATTTCATCAATTACATAACCTCCTCTGGCACGTAATCCTTTCACCGAACCGGTTTTCCAAATATCGGGCAATGCTGGTAGTAAATGTATGGCGCCATCGTGGCTTTGCAGTAACATTTCGGCTATACCGGCAGTACATCCAAAGTTACCATCAATCTGAAACGGTGGATGCGCATCGAACATATTAGCATAGGTGCCACCATCCTGATCTCTGATTGAAGCAGATGCCGGTTTAAGTTTTAACTGATTTTTAACCAGCTGATAGGCATGGTTGCCATCCAGAAAACGTGCCCACAAGCACACCTTCCATCCCATTGACCAACCACGACTGGCATCGCCACGACCAATTAACGAATTGCGTGCAGCCTCAAATAATTCAGGCGAACTATAAGGAGAAATATCACGTCCCGGGAATGCAGCCCAAAGATGAGATACATGTCGGTGACCTGACTCTTTTCTGTCCCAATCCTCGAGCCATTCCTGCAGCTGCGTATATTGCCCGATATGGTTAGGAGGAAGTTGTGACCTGATTTTTGTTAAGTCTGCGGCAAAAGCGGCATCTTCGTTCAAAAATTTTGCGGCCAAAATAGTGTTCGATAATAAATCGAAAACCATTTGATTATCCATGGTAATACCTGCAAAAAAGTTAGCTCTTTCTTTAATAGGTGTACCATCCGGTTTTACATCGTCGTAGCTCCAAAAACCCGGATTATTCTCGGGTGAGTTCGATGGAGAAACCACCAGATAGCCTGTTTTTTTATCGCGAATGAGAAAATCCTGGTAAAACTCTGAAGCTCCTTTCAGGATTGGATATATTTCTTTCAAATAATTTTTATCGCCCGAGAATAAAAAACGTTCCCATAAATGCGATGCAAACCAGGCATTACAGGTTGGCCAAACGCCTGCGGTTTTATCCACTGCACCTGTAGAGCGCCATAAATCGGTATTGTGATGCAGCGCCCAACCACGAGCTCCGTACATTACTGAAGCCGATTGTTTGCCGGTTACGCTTACATCTTTTATCAACTGTATAAAGGGCAAGTGACATTCGCTCAGGTTGGTAACTTCGGCTGGCCAATAATTCATCTCTACATTGATATTGGTGGTATACTTGCTATCCCATGCCGGATAAAAACCTGAATTCGGGTTCCATATTCCCTGTAAATTGGCAGGTTGAGTTCCCGGCTGCGAAGATGCAATAAGCAGATATCGTCCAAACTGAAAGTAAGTTGCAGCCAGTTCAGGGTCGTTGTTTGTTGAAAACTCTTCGATGCGCTTATCAATAGGTTTAAATAATTGTTCGTCAGCTGTGGTACCAAGATTCAGTTTTACTCTTCCTATTTGCTCCTGATAAAATGCAATATGGTCGGCTTTTGCCTTTTTATAATTTTTCGAAAATTTCGCCAGATAAGCCTGTGCACGTTTTTCGGCATTGCCCGAAATGTCTTTGTAGTTAACAAAATTAGTAGCAGTAGAAATGTAAATATACACTTCGTTGGCATTTTCGATGGTGATTGATTTGGCATCGGAAGTCAGTTTTCCGCCTACAGGAATGAATTTTATATAAGTAGCCGCATGTAATAGATTAGGGATATTCTCTTCAAATTCGCGTCCTGGTTTGCTTATTACATTCAGAACATCAGGAGTTGATTTATCAACGTATGACTCTGCAATGCTGCGGTTTTTCTTGAGCGGACTCGCAAAGGAACCCGTAAAACTTATTTGTCTTTTTTTTGATGCCGATAAACGGATAATCACCAATTGGTCGGTGAATGAGGTAAACGCTTCGCGTGTAAATTCCACACCATTTACATTGTACTTAGTAGTGGCAATGGCTGTGTTCAAATCCAATTCGCGATACAGGTTATTGTAATTTTTATGCGTTGGAAAAGTCAATACAAAATTTCCAATTGATTCGTACACCTGACCGTGCGAAGTAATATTTTTATCAGCAATAATATCTTTTAATGCCAGTTTTTGTGCATCATTATAATTCCCATCTTCTATTAATTGCTGAATGGTTTTCAGTGACTTTAATGCATTCGGATTGGTGTTCTGATAAGGACTACCAGACCAAAAGGTATCTTCGTTTAACTGAATAGTATCCGACTCGGGAATACCATATACCATGGCACCTAACCGGCCGTTACCCAAGGGTAAAGCATCGGTCCATGCTGAGGATGGACGGTTATACCAAATTTTTAAATTGTTTTGAGCACAAATTAAACCGGCTTGTAATGTCAGCAACACACAAAAAACTAATTTTTTATACATATATTTTAATTATAACTATTACCTGAGAATCTGAAATGTCTGAAAATCAGGCAGACTGACAAGTGAATACCTGTCATTCTGCCAATTAATTAAGTCGGGATCAGAGTTTAATTTTGAAAGTACTATTATTTATTTTAAGTATATAAACTCCTTTCGGATAATTTACTTTTTTGGTATACAAGCTTCCGCTTGCAATATCAGTCAGTAGTGTTTTACCATCAATAGTAACTAATGCTACTGCATCGCCGGCAACTGTATTTGATACATGGATTGCATTATCGTCAGTCACAAACACATTCAAACCATCAGCGGAATGATTTTTAACCGAAGTATACACCGCATTTACAGCGTCGGATGCTTCGCCAATACTACCATATTCATTTGCGGCTTTCACTTTGTAAGTGTATGTAGTGCCGTTTAATCCTGAATTATCTGTAAACGAGGTTGTTTTTGAAAAACCTATCACGCTATCGTTGCGCAAAATTACGTAACAAATGGCATAATCTACCTTTGTCCACGACAGGGTTTTACCTGACGCTTGTACGTTAGTTGGTTTTGCAACCGGTTCAAAGTATGCACGTGGATTCCATCCGTCTGAGCCCATGATTACATTTTCATAAGTATATTGAGCTGCTTCACTATCCGTTAAAGCATTTTTCTCAACATCACCTGTTACAACCTGACCTGTTGATGAATCGGTATACGAATATGTTTTTTTACGTCCAGACAAATCAAATTGTTGTCCGTTTGCATTGTAGCTATTATACTCGGCAAATATTTTTGGGATAGTTCCCATGTTTGTCCATGCTTCGGTAGTAAGTGGGATAAGGACTTTTGTGTTGATATAAACCGCCTGTGGTTTATCGTGCCATGGACGTCCTAGTAAGTTTCCACCACTTTGTGCGGCAGCATTTCCATCAATTGTACAATCTTTAAATACATAACCCCATGTAGTAGCTGCTTTGTGTGCCGGGGCAACAATAACCGAACCAGCTCTTACATTATATATTGTTGATTGTTCAATAAGTACGTTACCATTGTTGTAAATATAATCCACAGCACCTTCAATATGACATTTATAAGCGTAATGACGATAGTTGTCGACATTAGTAGTTTGCCATGTATCCTGATATGAGCGCATTTTGCAATTATAGAATGCGAAGCGGTCATTGTAGGTTTTAATAGCCAGCGCCATTGGTCCATTCAGAGCTTCTACTCCATATTTATTCTCAAATGAGATGTTCTCAGCATAGAAATCGCTCGACTGCATTACCATACAAGCACAGTCTTCCATTCCGTAGTTTC
>JBLIZK010000379.1:0-15479 GCA_048859825.1 Paludibacter sp. | reverse complement strand
CTTCTTTCTCCAAACGGTATTGATTTACACCAACAATCACCTGACTTCCCGAGTCAATACGGGCTTGTGTGCGGGCAGCAGCTTCTTCGATACGCATTTTAGGAATTCCGGTTTCAATTGCAGCAGCCATACCACCCAGTTTTTCCACCTCTTCGATTAATGCCCATGCTTTTTCAGCGAGTTCGTTTGTTAAAGACTCAACGTAGTATGAACCTGCCCATGGGTCTACTTCACGACAAATTTCAGTTTCCTGTTGGATATAAATCTGTGTGTTACGGGCAATACGTGCCGAGAAATCGGTAGGCAAGGCAATCGCTTCGTCTAATGCATTGGTGTGCAATGATTGTGTGTGACCTAAAGCAGCACCCATTGCTTCGATACAAGTACGACCTACGTTGTTGAATGGATCCTGTTCCGTCAACGACCAACCTGATGTTTGCGAGTGTGTGCGCAATGCCAGTGATTTTGGATTTTTAGGGTTGAATTGTTTTACGATACGAGCCCACAACATACGAGCAGCACGCATTTTGGCAATTTCCATAAAGTGATTCATACCAATAGCCCAGAAGAACGACAAGCGTGGAGCGAACGAGTCGATATCCATACCTGCATTCACGCCAGCACGCAGGTACTCAAGACCATCGGCTAGGGTGTAGGCTAACTCAATATCGGCAGTTGCACCTGCTTCCTGCATATGGTAACCCGAAATAGAGATTGAGTTGAACTTAGGCATGTTTTTCGAAGTGTATTCGAAAATATCAGCAATAATCTTCATCGAGAATTTAGGTGGATAAATATAAGTGTTACGCACCATGAATTCTTTCAAAATATCGTTTTGGATAGTTCCGGCCATTTCTTCGAGTTTAGCGCCCTGCTCTAATCCGGCATTAATATAAAATGCAAGAATAGGAAGTACAGCACCGTTCATAGTCATCGAAACCGACATTTTGTTCAATGGAATACCATCAAACAATACTTTCATGTCTTCGATAGAGCAGATAGAAACCCCAGCTTTACCCACGTCGCCTACCACGCGTTCGTGGTCAGCATCGTAACCACGGTGCGTTGCTAAGTCGAATGCTACGGATAAACCTTTTTGTCCGGCAGCAAGGTTTCTGCGATAGAATGCGTTTGATTCTTCGGCAGTTGAGAAACCGGCATACTGACGGATGGTCCAAGGCTGCATGGCGTACATTACACTATACGGCCCACGAAGGTAAGGTGGAAGACCGGCAGCATAGCTCAAATGGTCAAATCCGGCAATATCTTCTTTTGTATAGAATGGTTTCACCGGAATAAGTTCAGGTGTAAGCCAATTGCTTGCTACTTCAGGAGCTACTCCTGTGGTAACATCTTTAATATTTATATTTTTAAAATTTGGTTTCATGCTTAGTTGATTTTTAAAAGTGAGTTAAACGTTTTAAGTGTATCTAACACATTCGTTTTTACATTCACGAAATGTTCGATACCAATTGCTTTTAAATCATCAGTACAAGCAGGAGCACCGGCAACCACGAAGATTTGTTTTCCGTCGATAGCTTTGAATGCGGCCGGAGCAAGTTCAGCATATTCATCGTCGCTTGAACATAGCACAATGATGTCGGCACCGGCAGCCTGTGCAGCAGCAACGCCTTCTTCTACTGTTTTGAAACCAAGATTGTCAACCACTTCGTAACCAGCGCAGGCAAAGAAGTTGCACGAGAATTGTGCCCGAGCTAAGCGCATAGCTAAGTTTCCGATGGTAAGCATAAATGCTTTTGGGCGTTTAGTAGCCGCTTCAGTAGCGAAGCGCAGGGCTTCGAATTGAGTTGAAAGTCGTTCAATGTTTAATGCAGGCACTTTATCGTGGCCACAGTTGCAATCGATAGGTGTTTTAACGGTTTCCACTTTTGTGCTACCTACTTCGTTGAAGTTAGGGAACTGGTTGGTGCCTAATAATACCTCGCGACGGCTTGAAACGTTTTTCATACGAGCTACAGCTGTGTTGTTGATAGCAGTTTGAACTGAACCAGCTTTAACAGTAGCTAAGAAACCACCTTCTTCTTCGGTAGTTATGAAAATTTCCCATGCTTTAGCAGCAAGCTCGTTGGTCAATGTTTCGATGTAATATGATCCGGCAGCAGGGTCGGCCACTTTATCGAAATGCGATTCTTCTTTCAACAATAATTGTTGGTTACGGGCAATGCGCTCCGAAAAATCATCCGCTTTTTTGTAAGTAATATCGTAAGGTAGAACTGTAAGCGAATTAACGCCACCAAGTGTAGCGCTCATAGCTTCAGTTTGAGTACGAAGCATGTTTACGTTAGCATCGAAAATAGTTTTATTAAATGTAGATGTTTCAGCATGAATGTACATTTTTGCTGCGCATTTACAAATACCTTCTTCGGTGTGTGAGCAGTTGTCTTTCAGGCATTTGCCCTGATAGGCGTCCACAATGTTTGCCCAAAGTAATTTAGCTGCCCGGAATTTGGCAATTTCCATAAAATAGTTGCCGCTCACTCCAAAATTGAACTTGATTTTTTTAGCAGCGATAGATGGTTCAACACCAGCTTCGATCATCATTGAAAGGTATTGATTTCCCCAAGCCAATGCATAACCAAGTTCCTGAGCATTGAAAGCTCCTGCGTTGCTTAAATCAACAGCATTTACATTCAATACGCGGAAATGAGGTAATTCTTTTACAGCCATAACGGCGTGTTTGCAGTTTTGGGTAATTTCTTCTACTGAAAGATCCTTGCCCGATGTTAGCATGCGGTGTATAGGATCAACCATAATAGAACCTTTAACTGTTTTCAGATCATACTCTTTCGATTTGAAATAATCGGTCAGTATAAAGGCCAAATCGGCCGATTTGCTGGCGCAAACAATGAAGTTAAGTTCAACTGCCGGTGCTTCAATGTTCTGAAGAAGATTTGCAATGGCCGCTTCGGTTACATCCTGTTTGTTTAGTATAAAACCAAGTGATGTACAGCCTTTACAAAGTACATCCAATGCTTTTTCGTTAGCCTGTGTTATGTCAGTAACTTCAATGTCCTGACGAATAAGCCATTCGTTGTTGGGTTTCGTGCCACGTACGTAAGGGAATTTTCCCGGAACTACATCAGTAGTTTTAAGGTTTTCAATGTCTTCGGCACGATAGAAAGGCATTACGTTGAAACCTTCGTTGGTTTTCCAAACGAGCTTCTTGTTAAAGTCAGCTCCTTTTAGATCGGCTGTAATTTTATCCATCCATTCCTGAGTAGAAACGGCCGGAAAATCAGCCAATAAATTCAGTTTTTTTTCTGCCATAATTTTATATAATGATTTTCGAATTTTCTAAGCGACTGCAAAAGTACTACATTCTATTTATTCAATGAGTAAAAAATGGGAGAAAAATCGAATAATTATGGAAAATTTTCTTTAATATCCCCCATAAAAAAAAGAATGCCTTGCAGACATTCTTTTTTTGCAACTTATTCCACTCGTTTCACACTAATAATTCTTACATCTTTAAGCGGACGGTTGTTATTGTCCACTTTTACATTTGAAATACTGTCGAGCACATTCAGGCCTTCCACAATTTCACCAAAAACGGTGTATTCGTTGTCGAGATGCGGAATGCCACCTATCGTTTTGTAGTCTTTTCGTATGGGTAGCGCCAGTTTATATTCACCTTTTTCACGAATTTTCTGACGTGCTATGCCCATAATCGAATCGTTGAAGGCTGCAATCTGTGTTTGGCCTTTTTTTAGTTGAAGTTTCTTTAATTCTTCTTTTTGAGCGGTTATAAGTTCCTGAAAAAGATCTTTTTCCAATTTACGTTGTTTGTCTCTTTCAATGGAGAATAACATGCCTTCGGTAAGTACTTTTCCTTTAACCAAGTAAAACTGTCCACCCGACGATGCCCGTTTGGGATTAACATCGTCGCCCTGACGTGCGGCCGCCAGCGCACCTTTCTTGTGGTAATACTGCGGATAAAGAATCTCAGCCGGAATAGTGTAACCTGTATCGCCCGAACCTAAAGCAGCTCCTTTAACAGCCGTTTTTGATTTTGGGTCGCCTGCCTGTATCATAAAATTATTGATAACCCTATGAAAAAGAATGCCATCGTAGTAGCCTTTATCAGCCAGTTTAATAAAATTATCGCGGTGTTTTGTAGTTTCAGGGTAGAGTTTTACGGTAATATCGCCAACCGTGGTTTTAATGTTGTAAACAGGAACTGAGTCGTTGTTTCCTGCAAATGATACCACTGATAATATCAGAGAGCAAGTGAATACGAAAGTTTTTATCATAAGTTTTAATCAATTGAACAGTTAGTTTTCTGTCCTCAAAAATACATATTTTCTGATAGAAATAAAAATACATTCATCCTATTGGCTTTATCCTTATATTTGCAATTTAAAATTCAATAATATATGTTGGAGGATGATCGTATTGTTCTCAGGGCACCAGAGCCCGAAGATTTAGAAAAACTTTATGAGTGGGAAAATAACCCTGGTTTGTGGGATGTAGGCAACACCCGCCAACCGTATTCGCGATTTGCTCTGAAACAATATATTTCAGCTTACGATTCCAATATCTATGAAACGGGTCAGTTGCGTTTTATGATTATTCATAAACCGGATAATCAACTGGCCGGAACGGTTGATTTGTTCGATTTGGATCTGCATCACAGCCGGATTGCTTTTGGATTGTTTGTGGATGATGCATTCAAAGGAAAGGGATTAGCCACATTGGCTTTGAGGCTAATTGAACAGTATGTTTTTGAATTTCTGAATATTAATCAGTTATACTGCCATATTTCAGTAATGAATACAGCCAGTAAGTGTATGTTCGAAAAAGAAAATTACGAAGTTAATGCTATACTGAAAAGCTGGATCCGAACAAAGCAAGGTTATGAAGATGTAATTGTTTTTCAGCGTTTTAATTCGATGTCAAAATAAGGAATATCACAATAATAGCACTTTCGTTTGTTTTTTTACTTAAAATACTTTTGTAGCAATAGAAAATACTTTATTTTTGCAATGCTAATAGTACTAACAAAAATTTAAACAAAATGGCTTACGTAATTTCAGAAGATTGTATTGCTTGCGGTTCTTGCATCAGCGAATGTCCGGTAGAAGCAATCTCAGAAGGTGATATCTATGTTATCGACGCAGATGCTTGTACTGATTGTGGTACTTGTGCTGATGTTTGTCCTTCAGAAGCAATCAGTCCGGCTAACTAATTAATGCCGGCTTTAGGTAAACGGGCTGCATGGAAACATGCAGCCTTTTTTTGTGCCTATTCTTAACTCAGGCTGCATTTATGTAAAAATTGTATTTATTCCAATAGATAGTTACTATTACTTTTTTGGTTCAAAAATCGCCTGTTTTTGTGTCCTGTAAAATTATTTTCAATCCGACTATGTTAAAGTATTTAAAGTGGCTTGCGCTTATTATTCTTTTTAACTTAAAATGAAAGCCCGCGAAAAAATCTTATTAACAATTGCATTTCCGGCCTTTGATTTTTGTGTAGTAATTTGTAATAAAAAGTACAATGCTGTATATGGATTAGTAAATCTACTTTCTATATTAATTACTTATAATCCGGATTTGGAATGCTTTTTCTGTTTTTATATGTTTGATTATGAGTTGATTATGTGATTTGGTTGCAATGTTGAGTTGTAATAGTGAAAGATGTTCTTATAGAGTTGACCAAAGTATAAATAGCTTGCAATTGCATACCTCATTTATTTAATTGTTTTTGCTACAAATACTGCAATTGTCTGCTACACAATTGTGTCTGAAGGTTTCACAATAATGTTATTTAGCTTTACAGTACTTAAAACAAGTATTTTATAAGCCTATTTAAATCATTTTGTTGTGATATGAGAACTTCTCTACTACATATTATATTATTCCTGTTTTTCAGTATTTCGGCACTTCAACTAAGGGCTCAATCCATCAATATTTTATGGTTCGATTCTAATGTTACTTATGCGCCGGGTTCTGGTGTGTCGGTAATTCTAAACCCTACCGACACATTTTCATTAAAAAATACTTTTACACTTGAATTGTCGGGTGTAAATGGAAATTGGCAAACAGCAACTCCCCTTAGAACTGTTGCTCATTTTTACTTACCGGTATTTAATGCTGTTTTACCTGCAAATCTGCAGCCGGGCAGGTATAAATTACGTATCAGAACAACTTATCCGGTTCACACAGAGGAAACACCTTCATTTGAAGTGACTGATGTTGAAGCCCCTTCATTGCCTGTTCTTAGTTCTGCTTTGCCCAATAATTCCACCTATTTTAATTGTATAAATAATTCGGATGTAGCAGGGCTAATGTGTGGTTCGCTAAATCAGCAGGTAGGTGCTAAAACTTCGAACATGAGTGTGGCTCAGCGTCAAATTAAAATTACTGGTTATCAGGCAGGAAATGCATACGAAGCGATTTTGCTTGATGTATTTTCCAATAATCAGATTCCTATGACAATTAACAATGGCTCGGTAACTATTCCGGATAATCTGGGTTTAGGTTCATATGTACTTCAAGTAAAAAGTACATCCGGTGCATCCAGCATTTTTAGTGCATTGTTTTTATTTCATGGTAACGGAACTAATTTGGGAAATACAAGTAGCGAGGAAATTTGTGTAAATCATTCAGTCGATTTTGTAGTCGATACTTCAATAGGAGGGATAGGACGTAATTATCCGGGCTCAAAGTATCAGATTAATTTTGGCGATGGCACTGTTGCAGAAGAATTTACCCAGCAACAGTTGTTGAATCACCCGTACATTACACATATTTTTACCAAAGCTTCGTGTAGCGAAACCGGTAGCTCGTTTATTGTACGTATGCAGTTATTCAACGCAGGTGTATCCAATTCATGTTCGGCGTTCACTAAAAACGGGAATGGGGTTGAAAAACTTATTAATGTGAGTGTTCCTCCACGTGCCAGCTTTAATGCCCCACAAAAAGCATGTTTAGGAAAATCTGTATATCTTGAAAACACTACAATTCCGGGTTTTTACGGAAAAGTAGGTTGCAAAGAAGCATCCAATTTTTATTGGTATTATAAAAAACCGGGCGATGATGACTTTGCGGTTGTATCCAATTCAACCTGGGTCGATGCCAAGGGCAACCTGACGATGCCGGCTTCCGAGATGACTCAGGCGGGCTGCTGGACATTTAAAATTGAAGCACAGAATCAGGATTTATGTCAAATGATTACTGATATCGAGAAAAAGATTATTATTGAAGCTATGCCCGTTGTAGCGTTTGAATTTAGCAGCGATTCGGTTTGTTTGGATACCGAGGTGATACTGAAAAATACTTCTAATCAATCAGAATCAGATTGTAGTAAACCGCAATATCAATGGAAGGTTACTCCTAAAAGTGCTTCCAATACAGGAGCTTATGTATTGAATGCCTCAAATATGGATGCAACTGTGAAGTTTACTAAACCGGGTGTATATGGTGTGCAACTTCAACTTGTTAATGCGTGTGGTACTTACACTACTGATGTGAAGGATGTATATGTTGCCGGAGGAGCCACTGTTACTTTTCCTGTGGATAGTGTGGTGAATTGTGTCCCTGCTTCCGCTATGTTGAAGGTGGATTTTTCGCAAAATGCTAATAAACCATTGTACAATACTAATTACGGTAAAATTGCATCGTACAACTGGACAATTTCAGGCAATAATGTGAGCCCGGACGATTATCGGTTTGTGTCGGCAACAACAGCAAAATCGCCTTATCCGGTAATTGAATTCAATCCGGATAAAAAGTATATTGTGCGTTTACAGATAGCCAGCGACTGCGTTTTTACGAATTCCGATTCTATGTTGGTACATGTAAAAACTATCCCCGAAGTATTGCTTACTTCACTTACTCAAACTGTTTGCAGCAACGATTTAACCAATGACATTGTATTGGCTGATGCAAATTCAACTGTCCGTTTCAGATGGACAGTTCAGGGAACACCCAATGTAACAACCGGTTTGACCAATGGTGAAGGCAATGTGATTAAAGCCTCAATAGTACAAAATAATTCGGATTCGATAGCTGAAATTCGGATTGCCATTATTGCCGATAATGGTACATGTCAGGGTAGCGTAGTGAACTATGTAATAACTGTTTTACCAAGAATTTATGCTGAAAAGGCTGGTACTTCCGAATTTTGTCTTGGAGCTGACAATTCTTTTGCCGATTTTGTATTTAAAAATGGAACTGCACCTTATACAGTATTTTACCGTATAAACGGAGGCGACATTCTGAAAGCAACTACTGAGGCCGGAAGTGATACTTTGCATTTGCCGGTTAATACGGGAAAAATATCGACTTATAATTATGAATTGCTATCGGTAGAAGATGCTGATAACAGTACCTGTAACATGAATCAATCAGTGGTGTTTAAAATGGAAGTGTTAGACAACCCATTGATCACAACCCAGCCACAAGCTGTACAAGAAGTGTGTATAGGGGCTTTGCCCGATACATTACGCGTGGAATGTTCAGGAGTAACTTCGGGCAGACATGTACAGTGGTACCGCAATACCGAAAATGCAAATTATGGAGGAAATGCTATTGCAGGAGCGAATGAATTGTACTATTTACCTACAGGAGTTGACGAAATTGGCAATTATTATTTTTATTGTAAAATAACTGTAAACGGAACAAATTGCGGTAATGCTACCAGCGATGTAGCTCAGGTGAAGGTAAATCCGTTACCTCTTATCACGGGTATTGTTAATAAACGTCAGTCAACTTGCGTAAATGGGCAACTGGACGCCTTACAAGTGACGGTAGCCGAAAATAACGGAACTCTGAAATACCAGTGGTATAGTGCTACTGATACTGTAAGCGCTGCTTTGAAATTAATCAAAAATGCAACAACAGATAAACTGCAATTAACATCCACAGTTGTAGGAAAGAAGTTCTATTTCTGTCAGGTTTATCAATCGATAAAAGGTTGTGATGTATTGAGCGAACCATTTGAAGTTCAGGTGTACAAAACTCCCGTAATTACACAGCAACCTAATAGCGGATTGGTCTGCCTGAGTGACTCAGCACATTCATTACAGGTGAAAATTGATGGTGGTGGCGATGTTGTTAATTATCAATGGTATAGTTGTGCCGATGCATTGTATGGTCAGGAAAGCGTTATTGAAGGTGCTACATCTTCAAAGTTAAGTTTGCGTCTTCAAAGTGGAGGTATACAGTATTATTTTTGCCGCATTACATTCGGAACTAATAATTGTGCCTCTTTACAAACAAAAGTAGCTGAAATTAATATTTTGAATTCTCCTGAAATTTCGGATAAATCTTTACAGGTTGTTAGTGGTGAATTGTTCGATTTTATTCCTGTTGCTACTGACGATGACATATTGCCTATCGGCACTTTTTATACCTGGACAGTTGCAACCCCTTCGAATCCTGTAAGTGGTTATCAGGCATCGTCCGTGGCTATGCCTGCGGTATCGGGAAAACTTTATAACCGTACCGATTCTGTTCTGCAAATTACATATGTGGTAGTACCCGAAATTTTCGGATGTTCAGGCACAGCATTTAATCTGAAAATTAATGTGTTACCCGAAGTGTATGTAAAGGCTGATGTGAGAAATATTAGCTGTGCCAATGAGAACGATGGAAGTATCAGGATTGAAGTATACGGTGGGAGAAAATTCATCGAAGAGGGTGGATATCAAATTAACTGGACAGGTCCTGATGGGTTTGTTTCGGATAAAATGGAGTTGAGCGGTTTACGCGATGGCGAGTATTCACTTACGGTGACAGATGCTACTGGTTTGGCGAAACAGTATGTTTATCGCATTTTAAGGCCCGATGCTTTGTCGATTGTAGTTGACTCTGTTATACAGCTAAAATGCTTTGCCGAACAAAATGCTGTTATCAGGTTACATGTAAATGGTGGGATTAAGCCATTTAACTATAAATGGACAAAAAACGGAAATATCTACAGCACCGAAAATTCGCTAACAAATTGTGGAGTAGGAGAGTATCAGTTGGTAGTGACAGACAGTAATCATTGTGAAGTTGTATCGGATGTTTTTAGAATTTCCGAACCTGAGGAAATTGAAATTTCGATTGATAAACTGGTACATAATCAGTGTTATGGTGCTGCCGAAGGGGCTATATCGGTCAATGTGAAGGGTGGTACACCATTTACATCTTCATCAAAACCTGCTTATCACTTCTTCTGGAAAGGTCCTGATTCATTTTCTTCTGATTTACAAACGATTGATAGCTTAAAAGCTGGTGTTTACGAGTTAATAGTTACTGATAGTCTGAATTGTGTGGGTTTGTTAACGGTATCTGTTAATCAGGAAAATGAAATTCAGATTGAGGTTGAAAAGTCGAACGGAACATGTTATAACCGCAGCGATGCATCGGTAGAATTAAAGGTGACAGGAGGAATTGCGCCTTATGAAGCTACATGGAGTAATTATGCAACTGGCTTGATTCAACAAAATCTTTCGCCGGGTTTATACCAGATACTTGTTTCGGATGCAAGGGGATGTTCAAAATCAATACAGATTGAAATTCAGGAAGAACAGACTTTTGTAGTTGATCCGGTAGTGAAAAATGTAAGTTGTAAGGGTGAGAATGATGGTAGCATCCATTTGAATATTAAAGCTACAAATAAGCGCTTAAAAGTTAAATGGCTGGATGGTTCTACTGCTGGTGCCGACAGAAATAATCTTGTTCCGGGTGTATATGAAGTGGAGGTTTCCGATGGTGGCCCTTGTGTATTGCGCAATACCTTTGTTATTACCGAACCTGAAAAACTGGTTGTAAAAGCTATGGTAAACAATGTATTTGAATGCAATAATGCCAGCAGCGGTGCTATTAGTTTAAATGTGGAAGGTGGAACTGAACCCTATAAATTCTTGTGGTCGACAGGTGAAGTTACAAAAGATATAACCAACCTGAAAGCTGGTAAGTATTTTGTAACGGTTACCGACACTTTTGGCTGTAGTGCCACAGAGTTGTACGAAGTAATTAAACCTGAGACGCTTAAAGCCGACATAACATTGACTATGGTTTATGATGCAAGTTGTATGAAATACAAACAGGTATGTACAGCTACAATTGTCGGAGGTACAGGTCCTTATAATTGTTATTGGTCGGGTGGTTTGGTTGATGATTCGAAAATGCGTATGGAAACCACAGAATCACAAACTTATTCGTTGAAAGTAACAGATGCTGCAGGTTGCGAGTCGGTGGTTTACTTTAATACCAATGTTATTCAGGCGAATATTAAAGCTGTTACAACTGATTGTAATGCCAGAGTGTATGCTTTTGATGTAGAAATGCCTGAAAATGAAGTTTCTGGAGCTGATTTTGAATGGAGTTTTGGCGATAATGCTACTTCTGCTCTGAAATCGCCCACTCATTTATATTTGGGAGCAGGTACGTACAAAGTACTACTCAAAATTAAAACGCAGACTGCACAAATGATGGTTGAACAGCAGTTAACTGTGGAAGACCTGCCAACCTTGTCGTTAAATCGTGAACCCAAATTCTGTACAAACGATTCGGTTGAAATTAAGGTTACGGGAGCCTCAACATATTTGTGGAACGATGGAACAAGTTCAGATACCAAAGTAATTAAAAAGGCAGGTACATATTCGGTCACAGGAACTACAGCAAATGGATGTTATTCAACGCTTTACTTTACAGCGTCGGAATACGAAAATCAAACCTATTCAATATATGCGAACAAACAGGTTGTTACGCAAAATGAACCGGAAATTAGTCTGTGGACTGACAATGTAGCCATGGCACGCTATAGTTGGGATCTGGGTGACGGAACATCAGACGAAGGTGCAAATCTGACACACAAATACGATATTAACGTACCGGGTTCAGTAAAAATAAAACTACATGTGGTAAGTCCCGATGGATGTAACTCTACTGTCGAAAAGCTTATCTGGAAAGTAATGGATAATATCCCGAATACTTTTACACCAAATGGTGATGGTGTCAACGACCGTTTTATGGCTGGTGTAAAGATGCAGGTATTTAATTCAAACGGGGTTGTGCTTTACGAAGGTTCTGAAGGTTGGGATGGTACATTTAAGGGTCAGCCAGTATTAACCGATACGTATTATTATATGTTGTTTTACGATATGCCAGAAGGAGTAGTTAAAAAACCGGGTTTTGTTTTTATAGCCAGATAAACAGAGGAGGACAGTGAGATGAAAAGATATTTTATACTAATAGTTCTATTTGTGAATTTTATTACGGATGTTGTGTCGCAGTCGCATGTGCGCCTGAATAATTATTGGAACAATGGTTTTTCAATAAATCCGGCCGCAGTCAACGATTCGTACCAAAACTCAATAACTGTTGCTACTCGTAAACAGTGGATAAGCTTTCCGGGTGCTCCAACTGATTTTTATGCTGCCGGAACAATGTATTTCGAGGATTACTCCATGCAGTTGGGAGCCAAAGTATTAACTGAAATAAAGGGTTACACACAAAGTACCGAAATTCAGTTAGCTTATGCTTATGCATTGTCCTTGTCCGAAGATTTGGTTTTAAATATGGGAATAGCGGGAAGTTATCATAATTTTGCTTACGACCGTTCGCAAATTACCTTAGCTTCCAGTGAAATTAACTCAGGTATTTATGAAAATTTGCTTTTTAAAAACAGTTTTGATGCTACTCTGGGTTTTGAACTCGCTTATAATGCATTAAAATTTGGCTTAAGCTCGGCAAATGTGTTTGCATTATTTAATAAAGAGAATAATCTGAATCCCAATACCAATATTGCCTATTTGTTTTACAAACAATACTCATCCAACCCGGTAAACTTTGGTGTGGGTTTAAGCGGATTTACATATGCAGGCATTTCTCAGTTGGAGTTAAATGGTACTATGTTTTATCGACGCGATTCGGAGAGTAATGAATTACAAATTGGCCTTTTTTACCGTACCAAATTCGAATTAGGAGCTATTGCCGGAATCGACTTCGGGAAACTAAAAGTATCCTACAGTTTTGACTATAATCTAGGTCAGGTATTAAACCAATCGTATGGAACTCATGAAATCATGCTTACATACAATTTTAAGCCATCTCGTGTGTGTAAGAGTTGTAGATGGTATTAACGGGGTTTTCAGTGTAATTTGCTGGTAGGTATTAAAAAATACTTTACTTTTGTATTTCAAAACGATTATTTTTTAATTGCCATCAATGAAAAGAGCTATATTCCCGGGTTCGTTCGATCCTTTTACTATCGGACATTATAGTATTGTGAAGCGAGGGCTTCGCATGTTCGACGAAATTGTTATCGGTATTGGTCATAACCAGTCCAAACGCACGCATTTCAGTATTGAAAAACGTATTGAAATGATTCGGAAAGCATTTGAAAACGAACCCAGAGTAAAAGTACAGGCCTATTCTACCATTACAGTTGATTTTGCAACCGAAGTACATGCCGATTTTATACTGCGCGGTTTGCGCTCTGTTGGCGATTTTGAGTACGAGCGTACTATTGGCGACAATAACCGTATACTTACAGGTATCGAAACGGTTATCTTATTTACTGAAGCCGAATATGCGCACATTTCATCCACAGTGGCCCGCGATTTAATATCGTATGGTAAAGATATCAGTAGTTTTTTGCCTCCAAACGTATCGCTTTAATCCTGCTTTTCGGTCAGGTATTTCCAGAATCGTTTAGGTAAATGCTGTCGGTGAAGTTTAGGGTTTATTCGTTCCTGAATGGTCAGCGCCTTAAAATAACTCTTCCACATTTTTTGGAAGAGTTTTTCGTCTTCGGCCATAATTTGTTCATTCAGTTTTCCTTCCTGAAATAAATCAGTGTTTTCAAGCGTTATTTCGGTGGCCGAATTCAGGTCGTAGTAATATCCGTAATTTCGTTTCATATCGTAAATTATCCACTTCTGATCATGAAAACGGTCGCTGAAATGCTCAATAATCAGTGGCAATACATTGTGTTCGGGCGAAACCGGTGCAAAATACATGTCGTCGGCAGCTTTTTGGAACCGAATGAATTCAATGAGTCTGTGTTTTTCTTTGCCTGTTTTTCGGGCTATTTGCATCAAATCAAAAACATCCGGATCGGCGTAATTACTTTCAATGGAATGAGTAGTGTCAAAAGTTTTGCGTATGTATCTGAAAATTAGTGAATCAACGTTTTCGAGTTCGGAAAGCCAGGCGTGTGTTATCATGTTAAGAGTGTTTCTCTGAATTTTGGCCTCAAGTCCTTTCCATACTCTGCCTGATTTTTCGGAATCAGTTATAATCTCCACACAGTCATCTGCAAACAAAGGAGGTAGTTCTCCTGTAAGCAAAAGTTTGTCGGGATATTGCTTGCGGTTATATGCCTCAAAAACGGCTGTTAGCAAACCTTCAAATGTTTTATCGTAGTAAAATATTATCAAAACGGTAACTGTTTATTTATACATTTAATCCGGAAATAGGAGAGACAGTTGTTGTTTATCTTCTTTTTTAACTTTAGTGTTGGTTAGTAAACTCCGTACATATTCCGGCGAAGTATCGTTTACAGTTGTACTTTTTAATTCATTACAGGTAATAAAGTATTGAGCCTTTTTCATAACGATACCAATTTTCTTCAGATCGGCCGATTTTAATCGACTGAATCTGCGGGATGCCACAATCAGTTTAGCCGATTTTACACCTATGCCCGGAACGCGTAGTATTGTGCCATAATCAGCTTTATTGACATCGACCGGAAAAAACTCCGGATGACGTAAAGCCCATGCCAGTTTAGGATCAATCTCAAGATCCAAATCCGGCTGTTTTTCATCCACAATTTCATCTGCTTTAAACTCGTAAAAGCGCATTAACCAGTCGGCCTGATAAAGTCGGTTTTCGCGTACCAATGGCGCTTGTTTTGTAGATGGTAAGCGAGAGTCGTATTGATTTACAGGTATAAATCCTGAGTAATATACACGTTTCATGCTTGGTCGCTGATAGAGCGACGATGCTGTAAGGAGTACCTGTTGATCGGTTTCATCGGTAGCGCCTATTATCATTTGCGTACTTTGTCCGGCTGGAGCAAATCGGGGAGCCCTACGCGATATTTTTCGTTCCTCGGCACTTTGCAGAACTCCTTGTTGAATGAAATTCATTGGTTTATAAACACTTTCGTGGTCTTTTTCGGGTGCCAGCAGTTTCAGGTTTTTTTCGGTTGGTATTTCAATATTTACACTCATACGGTCAGCATATAGTCCGGCTTCCTGCACCAATTGCTCACTACAGCCCGGGATGCTCTTCATATGTATATATCCATTGAACCTATGAGTTACGCGTAATTCTTTTATTACTTTTACCATTCGTTCCATCGTATAGTCAGGGTTATTTATAACACCTGAACTCAGAAACAATCCTTCAATATAGTTACGTCTGTAAAATTCAATGGTTAGTTCCACTAATTCGTCCACCGTGAAGGTGGCTCGTTTCAAATCGTTGCTACGTCGGTTTATACAATAAGCACAATCGTAA
>JBLIZK010000378.1:0-2794 GCA_048859825.1 Paludibacter sp. | reverse complement strand
GACTATGTGTTAATTGCGAGGATATTGATATTAATACAAACAAAATAAATTTAAACTTATTTATATCCATAATTGCATTAGTATGACTTAAATAATGGTTGTGGAATTTGATTAAATATTGTTGTAAAAAACAGGTAAACCCCGCTCTCCGTACCATAAAAATTCGCACTGCACGCTGAGTTTGTTCCGATATAATCGGAAATATTATCGGAAACGAAGCGAAAAGATATTTCGACCAGCGACAGCGCTTTGCTCAATACACAGCGTGCTGAGGTTATTTGTAGTACAAAAATAGCCATTTATTTCAAAAAATAATGTCAAAGCATTGCCTCTGTTCATCATAGGCAAAAGTGACTAAATGGTTCGGCTCCCGGGAAAGGAAAAAACTGCTAAAAAACAGGTATCAATCTGTACATCTTCACTTTAAGAACCTTTGTGGTTATTAATCATATATTATATTTATACAAAATATCGACAAATATTTGTTTTTGTATATTTATTTATAAAATTTGCAGTTATATTTGTAGCATGAAACTGCATATTACCGACGAAATATCTACTCTAAAAGCTGTTGTGCTTGGTCAGCCCGGCTCACTTGGCCCTGTACCCACGTTGGAGCAAACCTTCGATGCAAAATCGTACGAAACAGTACTCACGCACACCTACCCTACCGAAGAGGCTGTATACAAAGAGATGAGCGCTTTCGAGAAAGTATTGTTGCGTTATGATGTGCAGGTTTTCCGACCCTGGACGCTCGAAAACTGCAATCAGGTTTTTGCCCGTGACGTAGCCATAGTTATTGATGATAAAATTATCAATTCAAATATAATTCCTGATCGCGAAGACGAAAAAGAGGCTTACGAAGTTGTGTACGACCAAATAGCTTATAACAAAATATACAACCTGCCCGAAAAAGCACATGTAGAGGGCGGAGATGTGGTGTTAATGAATGATACTGTGTTTGTAGGACTTTACACCGGAACCGACTATCCGACATTAAAAACTGCACGTACCAACCGCTACGCTTTTGATTTTTTGAAGGAACTGTTTCCACATAAAAACTTTGTAGCATTAGAATTGCGCAAACACGACACCGACCCCCGCAAAGGCATACTGCACCTTGATTGTACATTTATGCCTGTAGGAAACGGTAAAGCAATTATATACCCGGATGGATTTGCGCACAAAACCGACTATCAGCAACTTACTGAATTATTTGGAAGTGAAAATATTTTCAATATCAGTACCGAGGAGATGTATTATATGAACACCAATGTGTTCAGCATTTCGCCTAAGGTGGTAGTATCCGAACAACATTTTGAACGACTCAACACTCATATGGAAAACGAATGGGGAATAACTGTTGAACGCATTCCTTACCGCGAAATATCAAAAATGGGAGGATTGCTTCGTTGTTCCACATTACCGCTTACAAGAGAATAATTGGAAATAGTATTTTGAATAACAACTCTCATAAACACATGAAAACACTGAACAGAACAGCCTCCACGGTACTGATGGTAGAACCGGTTTGTTTCGGTTATAATACAGAAACGGCTGTAAACAATCATTTCCAGCAAAAGCCCACTACCAATATTGCTGAAATTCAACAAAAAGCACTACAGGAGTTCAGGGAGATGACCGGGACTCTGCGCAGTCATGGTATAGAAGTGATAGTTATAAAAGATAGCCCGGAACCATATACGCCCGACTCAATATTCCCAAACAACTGGATTAGCTTCCATAACGATGGACAAATAGTGCTTTACCCAATGTTTGCCGAAAACCGGCGAGCCGAACGACGAAGCGATATAGCAGACCTGCTTAACAAAGCCGGACACCGCATCGAAAATGTGCTCGATTTTAGTTTTTGGGAAGAAGAAAACCGATTTTTAGAAGGAACCGGAAGTATGATTCTGGACAGAGTGAATAAAATTGCCTATGCATCGCTGAGTGAACGAACCGACAAATCATTGTTTTTACAGTTTTGCCGAACGCTCATCTACGAACCCGTGCTATTTACTGCCTGTCAAACCGTTGGAAACAGTCGGAAAGCAATTTATCACACCAATGTGGCGCTCAGCGTAGCTGATAAATATGCCGTCGTTTGCTTAGAAGCAATTGATAGTACAGAAGAGCGCCAACTCTTGCTATCGACGCTTCAAAAAACAGAGAAAGATATCATTGCCATAACAGAGGAACAGATGCATTGTTTTGCAGGTAACATGTTGCAGTTGCGCAATGCTGCTAATGAATGTTTTCTTGTGATGTCGCAATCGGCTTACGACTCGCTGACAGGTGAACAACGTACTAAGCTCAGCAGTTATAATAAGCTGATAGTATGTGCAGTACCCACTATCGAACAATATGGCGGCGGCAGCGTGCGTTGTATGATGGCAGAAGTATTTTAATACCGAACAGAAAAAACAAGCAATATGAAACATACCACAAAATCATCTGAAGCAGTAATGCAGCTCGAAAATAAATACGGAGCGCACAACTATCATCCCATACCGGTTGTTCTCGACCGTGGCGAGGGCGTATTTGTATGGGACGTAGAAGGCAAGCCTTATTACGATTTTCTATCGGCATATTCAGCCGTAAATCAGGGCCATTGCCATCCTAAAATAATCAATACGCTTACCGCACAGGCTGCAAAATTAACGCTTACATCGCGTGCATTTTACAACAGTCGGCTTGGTGAATACGAAGAGTTTATTACTCAATACTTCGGATACGAAAAAGTATTGCCCATGAATACCGGTGCCGAGGCGGTTGAAACTGCCCTTAAACT
>JBLIZK010000377.1:0-4456 GCA_048859825.1 Paludibacter sp. | reverse complement strand
TCGGCCATTAGTTTACGTTCACCGAGACTAATGTAAGCAATTTCGTTTTGCGAAACCGGACCATCTACCTCAACAGTTACGAGGTTTGATATTATTCCTTTAACTTTTCCTTTTGTTGACATAATAATTCAATGTGTCAATAATTCAATGTGTCAATGTACATATTCAATAATTTGTTAATTCACACGAAATTGAAAAATCAACTATCTGTTTGTTTATCTTAATTATTTTCGATTTTTGTATATCCGTTACCAATTTATCAGGTGGTAATTATTACAACAATGTATCAATGTTATGGTTGAAAACTCACACCTTTCTTAAGTTCACCAACTAATTCGCGGAATATTTCGGCTCCTTTATCTACCGTTAATAATTTCCATCGTTCCTGCATCTGCACTTTTAAAATGTAAACCAATACTTTTTCTATAGAAAAATATTTAAAGAAGGTGTTTTCTTCGAGCCAGTTCCACTTTAAAGCATCAATTTTTTTTTCTCTTTCTAACAGATTTGTTTCTTCTGCTATTCTGTTCACAGCTTCGTAATCCACAAATAAACCGGATAAACCAAAATCACGGGCATTGCTATGGCGTATCGTTTCGGCAATTTCGTTATTGCCAATTACCATTTGCTTGTGACTAAAACCATGCTTTTTACAAATTAAAGCTGTGAGTATATTGTTGATATTCAGATTGTATTCAAACCAATTCCGCAGAAATTCATTTTTGATTGTAAATGCATAATTATAATACATTCCGGCCAGGAAATCAACCTTCGAAACACCATCGAAATGGAATGATTCGTCAAGGGTGTTCAGATAGAATTGTTGAATATATTCCGGTATTATATGATTTTTAAGTAATCGTGGTTCGTCGTTATAGCTTGCAATAAGACTAATAAAGTCGTCGGAGCTAAGATTTCCCAACGGATTAAGTTGCGCCTCTCTGTCATTCAGAAACAACAAAAAGTTAGCATTATCGTAGGCCGAAAAAACCAGCTTCACAAGCTTTGCATCTTCTTGTGAAACTTCTGCCATCATTTCTTCTTTCAGAGTTAGTAATGAAGCAATTGATTTGGTGTCTTCGGCTTGTATATCGGGTAGTCCGGCTATCAGGTAGTAATAATTCATTTATGTTTTCGTGTTACGCATTCCTAACGTAGTGTAGTTACGTTGAAATACACGATTCTTAAATTTCTAAATTATAGCTTAAAATCTTTGATTTCAGAAAAGCATTTCGATTAACTTCGGACGAAGAAACTCCTTGAAATAAGCAATGAATTCTTCTTCACCCATTGTTATTTTGAAACCCTCTTTTTCTGGTAGAATAGCAAAATCAGATTTTATTCCGTTAACCTGATTGATTTTAACGCCCTTTGTAAGTAAATCTTTTGCATTTGCGGCAAAATAATCTGTCAGTGCCTGTGCGTCTTTTGTTTCGATTGTAATAGATTGATTTTTAGACCAATCCTGAACCAAAGTGAGGATGATTTTTTGCATGAAAACTTTGTCGGTAGTGACTGCTTTCACCGATTCAGAAACAACTGTGCCACTTATCAGGTTTGTAATTTCTGTTTTTAATGCATTTACGGATTGATTAGCAAAAAGTTTGAGCTCTGATTGCATATTTCGGGCAATTTCTTTCGATTTAGAATCAGCATCGTGCAGAATTTTTTCTGCTTCCGCTTTTGCTTTCTCTAAAATCGCATCTGCTTCCTTTCGAGCATTTGTTACTATGGCATCAGCTTCCGCTTTACCTTTTTCAACTCCTTCGAGGTATATCTTATCAGTAAGCTCCTGTAATTTGGTGTTCATAAAGTGTTTTTAATTCAGATTTGCGTCGCAAATGTAATTAATTGGGATGAATACGTTGCTATTTTTATATTAATTAACTTTGAAACAAATACAGGGGAACATTGTTTAATCACATTGTTAATTTTGTAAACTCATTCAAAGGTATTAAATTTGTCATTATTCAATGATGATAGCAAGATAATATGGATTTTTCGATGCAAAGTATAATTTACCTGGCAGGTGTAGGCCCTAAAAAGGCTTCATTGTTTGCATCGGAACTCGATATTCATACGGCCGAAGATTTAATCAGATATTATCCTTATAAATATGTGGATCGTAGTCGGTTTTATTATCTGCACGAGATACATGGTAATATGCCTTACATACAGGTAAAAGGACATATTGTTCGATTCGAAAAGGTAGGTGAGGGACCACAACAACGCCTTTCGGCTATTTTTACTGACGGAAAAGATACTATTGAATTGGTCTGGTTTAAAGGTGTTAAGTTTATAACTGATAAATATAAAACCGGTATTGAATATGTTGTATTCGGTAAACCTTCGGTATTTAACGGTAAGTATAATATTCTACATCCTGAAATCGATTTAGTGTCGTCGTTACCTGCAGGCGAACAATTGGGATTACAACCATTTTATAATACAACCGAAAAAATGAAATCTGGTTTTCTGAATTCGAAAACCATACAGAAAATCATTTTTCCACTAGTACAGCAGCTAAAAACCGGAATTCCGGATACATTGCCAGCCTATTTGTTGAAAAAATTTGCTTTGATGAATCTGACCGAGTCACTTATAAATGTTCATTTTCCTAAAAATGCACATTCGTTGAACAAGGCCCGACAACGATTGAAGTTTGAAGAGTTGTTTTACATTCAGTTAAGCATTTTACAACAGACAAAATGGCGAGAGCAGAACTTTAAGGGCTTTATATTTAGTCAGATAGGTAACTTTTTTAATGATTTTTACAAAAACAATCTTCCGTTTGAGCTAACAGGAGCTCAAAAGCGCGTTATACGTGAAATAAGAGTTGATGTAGGAAGTGGCCGCCAGATGAACCGCCTGTTGCAGGGCGATGTGGGAAGTGGTAAAACACTAGTTGCGCTTATGGCAATGCTTATTGCTGTCGATAATGGTTTCCAGGCAGCACTTATGGCACCTACCGAGATATTGGCGAATCAGCACTACATTACGATAAAGGAGTTTTTGGGCGATTTGGGAGTAAATGTACAGTTGCTAACGGGTTCAACTCGTACAAAAGCCCGCGAAGAATTACATGCTCAATTGAAAAGTGGTGAACTGAATATATTAATAGGTACGCATGCTTTAATAGAAGAAACTGTTCAGTTTCAGAATCTTGGTTTTGTTGTAATTGACGAACAACACAGGTTTGGCGTGGAGCAGCGTTCGAAACTATGGAAAAAAAACATCCAACCTCCTCATATTTTGGTAATGACAGCCACGCCGATACCGCGCACACTGGCCATGACACTTTATGGCGATTTACGGGTATCGGTCATTGACGAATTACCTCCGGGGCGTAAACCTATCCAAACATCGCATTATTATGAAAATAAGCGACATGGGCTTAATCAGTTTATTCATAAACAAATAGCCGATGGTCGACAGATATATATCGTCTATCCGCTTATTCAGGAATCCGAAAAAATGGATTTACAGGATCTTGAAAATGGCTATAATTATATTTGCGAAACATTTCCACAGTTTAAAGTTTGTAAAATACACGGTAAACTGAAAGCTGCCGAAAAAGATTATCAGATGCAACTGTTTGTAAGTGGCGAAGCTAAAATAATGGTTGCCACCACGGTTATCGAAGTGGGTGTAAATGTACCCAACGCTTCAGTTATGATTATTGAAAATGCTGAAAGATTTGGTTTGTCGCAGTTACATCAGTTGCGGGGTAGGGTAGGACGTGGTGCCGACCAGTCGTATTGTATTCTGTTAACGGGTTACAAGCTATCGGCCGAGACTCGTAAACGAATGGATATTATGGTAAAAAGCAACGATGGTTTTGAAATATCGGAGGCCGATTTACAGCTTCGTGGCCCGGGCGATATTGATGGTACAACACAAAGTGGAATGCCATTCGAACTGAAAATTGCTAATTTAACGCAGGATGGTAAAATGCTTGAAATAGCGCGAAATACAGCGCAGGAAATCCTCGAGTCAGACCCGGAATTAGCCCAGCAGGAAAACTATGTTTTGAAACAACAACTACGTAAACTTAAATCTGTTAAACTAAGTTGGGGGGTTATTAGTTAAAAAACTGCAACATTTTTTGACCCAAAAGTAAATTTCTGTAACTTTGGGAATCAAAGAAAATTTGTTACACCTACTAATAATTCGGATTTTATGGAAAAAACACTCATTATTATCAAACCGGGTGCAGTACAACGCGAACTGGTTGGAGAAATTATCACACGTTTTGAGCGAAAAGGATTGCAAATTTGTGGACTTAAAATGATGCAACTGGACAAAGAGATTTTAGCAGTGCATTACGCTCATTTGGTCGATAAACCATTTTATCCACGTATTGAAGCATCTATGATGATTACCCCGGTAATAATGATGTGTATAAAAGGTGTGGATGCTGTACACATTGTTCATCACATGGCTGGAAAAACAAACG
>JBLIZK010000376.1:0-4874 GCA_048859825.1 Paludibacter sp. | reverse complement strand
TTACCTTTTATTGAAGGTGTAAAATATGGACTCACAATTGCTAAATACGAAACATCTTCACAGGTAAATACGCAGGAATTTATAATGCTGGATGTAGAGCCAAAAAATCCGGACTACATGGAAAACAATGAGTTGAATGTGAAGGACGGACAAACGGTATTGATACGTCCCACTAATATCTCAATTTTATTTAATGACCATGTTCAGAAACCGGTTTGGTGGATGGCATTAAATGCCCTGATGATGGCACTTACTCTTATCGTTTTAATACTTGGTGTTTGGATACCTTTTTTAGTGGTAAAGATATTACGTTCACTGCAACATTCATTGGTTTTTGACCGGATTAATCTGACCCGAATTAATCGAATAGGAATGATTTTACTGGCTATTGGAATCACAGGTTCAATTATTCAGTTTGTTAATATAATAAGTGCCGAGCATTTGGTGGACTTAGCGCATTACCGGTTTACTTACGCCAAAGTGATTGACTTTAGCACCATCATTATGGGCGTGGTAATACTAATAATGAATGAAGTGATGCGAATTGCCGTGGAGATGAAAGAAGAGCAGGATTTAACCATTTAATTTTTGTAATAATTATGCCAATAATAGTAAATCTGGATGTAATGATGGCACGTCGAAAAATTTCGTTGAACGAGCTTTCTGAACGCGTTGACATAACTCCGGCCAACTTATCTATTTTAAAAACAGGTAAAGCAAAAGCGATACGTTTCAGCACACTGGAGGCTATTTGCAAAACATTAAATTGCCAACCAGCCGATATACTCGAATACCGTGATGAGGAAGAGTAGCTATATTATAGCTTTCACTGTTTTTCTGAGATTATACTGAGTCTGCATAAATGAATGCAGACTCATTTTTTTTTTGGCACGGATATTGCAATAAATCAGATACATAGTAAATTCACCAATAAATATTGATAATATGAAGACAAAAATTCTAAGTTTATTTGTGGCAATATCAATGGGATTTGCTTGTACATCAGTCAAAGATATTGCTACTACAAAATTGAATGTTGAAACAAAAATCAACTCCGACAATTATACCATTTCGTTTAATTATGTCAATCCGGCCCGTTTAAGGCCACATCATCTCACATCAGATTATACATTAACAATCAAAGGCGACACGGCCATAGCCTATTTGCCCTACTTTGGCGTAGCCCATACAGCAGTTTATGGTTCGGGCGAAGGTGGCATCAGGTTTACCGAGAAAGTTAACAATTTCGAGGAAAAGCGTAATAGAAAAAACGATGGATGGGATATAACATTTGATATTAAAGCCGAAATGCAAAGTTATAAAATGATGCTGAATATATATGACAGCGGAAGTTCAACTTTGTATGTAACACCAAGCAATAAAGATGCTATCTCGTATAATGGAGAGATGAAATTTTAAAATAAAAAGCGACAATAACCGGCACAGGTCATTGTCGCTTTCGTTTTTTAACAACAATTATTTATGAATATCAAAAACGGATTGTTACCGAACCCATCAGGTTCGTTCCGGCTTGAGGGAAATATCGCTTTTCATTGATTCTTTCACTTCCTAAATAATATGAATACCATGAATAGGCATTGTTTTCATATTTCTCATTAAAGATATTGTTTATTATCAATTGCAAGTCAATTCCTTTAAGTCCCTTAACCGGCAAAGTATATTTTGCCCCCAAATTACTTACAAAATAGGCATCTATTGCCCTGTCGTCCGACGAAGTATTATCAAAATACTGTTTACTTACATAATTTGAATACAACGCCAACTCCAAACCTTTAATATTAAATACAAAGACATTATTAGCCACAAAATCAGGAGAATACGATATATTTGTTGTACCAATATAGGTATCCTTACTATCTACCCAATTCCAGTTCTCATCATATACATCAACTCCTTCTTCAGTGAATTTTTTGATCTTATTCTCGCTTATTGCCACATTTGCATCCCAATGAAACCATTTAGCAGGCTTCCATCCGGCAGACAACTCAATACCTGCCCGATAACTATTGGGTATATTAGTTGTTAGTAATTCTCCAATTTCACTCACCTTACCTGTTAAAATCAATTGGTTTTTGTATTTCATATAATACAGATTTGCCGAAGCCGAGAATTCCGGTGATGCATATCTGTATCCTAATTCATAATCCAATAAACGCTCACTTTTGGGTTTTGGGTCTGACACTAAGCGTTCAGTATAATTATTTCTATTGGGCTCTCGGTTTGAAATTGAAAACGAAGCATATACATCCTGACTATCATCAATTTTATAAGTTAATCCAATTTTTGGATTAAAAAAATTATAATAATGCTCTTGTGTAATATCAATCATTTTTCCTGAGTTGCTGTCGTATTTATCATCAGCACCTTTAATGGTATAGCCTATATAGCGGTATTGTAAATCAACCGTTGCAAACAGGTTTTTAAAAGTCTCAGCATTGGCTTTTAGGTAGAAGTTTATATCGTCTTTCACACCTCTGTTACGGTACCACTCTTTGCTCATATCCAGATTAGTAGCATTGCGTACCCATATTACTTTTCCATAATGGTCGCCATCGTATCGGTTTGCGGCTCCTCCGGCAGTCAGGTTCAAACGATTGTCGGAATAGTTCAATGCAAAAGTTACACCATAGAAATCATTATCGAGCCATTTTTGACGCACTAAATCCGTTTTTTCCTGTGCCAAACCTGCAATTGTATCGGGTATCAGTCCATACTCATTGTATTTACGTGCTTCTTTGTACTCTTCGTAATACCCTTTTCCACGCGTATAATGCGTAGTAACGTTCAAATTTAGTTTATCATTCAACTCCTGTATCCAATGCAACTGAAAATGTGTCTGACGATAGTTGTCCGTTTGATTATCGTAATATTGTGTATTACCGGAATTGTCGGTGTATTTACCTAATTCGTTGTACGTACGATTTGTTTTCATAATCTCCGAATCTACTCCATTCCACGCCTGATACGTTTTTTCATTTCCACCGAAAGTCAGAAACTTAAGAATCGTTTTGTTTTTGTAGTAACCTGCCGAGAAATAATACGATTTCATATCCACCCAGGCCCGGTCAATATAACCATCCGAAGTTACATTGGACAAACGGGCATCAAAAGCAAAACCATTACTCATTAGGCCTGTACCGAGTTTAAGTGTATTTTTATTAGTATTAAACGAACCATATGTACTGCTGATTTCACCATATGCTTTCGGATTCAGGGTTTCGGTTTGCATATTAATACTGGCACCAAAAGCAGCAGCTCCGTTTGTGGAAGTACCCACCCCACGTTGCACCTGCACCGACGAAAGCGACGATGCAAAGTCGGGCATGTTAACAAAAAATGTTCCATGCGATTCGGCATCGTTCAATGGCACACCATTCACCGTAATGTTTGTACGATTAGCATCGGTACCACGAATCCTGAATCCGGTATAGCCGACACCTGTTCCTGCATCGGATGTGGTAATAAAACCCGGGGTTAATGCCAATAAATAAGGAATATCCTGCCCCAGATTACGTCTCTGAATATCTTCTTTTGTAACTTCGGAGTAAGTCACAGCCGAAAGGTTGTTTGCACGTGTACTGCTAACAGTCAATTCGTTAATACTATAAGTTTTGGGCTTTAATTGCAGTTTTAAATCCACATCAGTAGCAACGCTAAGTGTAGCTGTTTCGAAACCGACATACGAAACCTGAATATCGTATCGGTTTAGTTTTAAATTACTGAAAGTAAAAGCACCATTTTGGTCAGTTACCTGACCCGATTTTTCGCTCACGATAAAAACGGTTGCACCCTGAAGTACCACCCCATTATCATCTGTTACACGTCCTTTTAGTACGTGTTGTGCAAACGATACTACTGAAAAACTCAATAATACAATTGCTAAAATAATTTGTCTCATAACAAAATTAATTAATAATGAATTAGTTAATAAATTGTTTTGAGGCCCAAAAAATACGGAAGATTGTAAAGTCTTATTCCCTTCCCGGAATTACCCGTGCAGGTTCAAAGGGTATGATCTCAGCCCGAAATATTAAGGCACCCCTAGTTGTTAGTAAGTGTGAAAGCATAACAGCAGAAAGCCTGCTTTTGTTGCGTTTCGGTTACAAAGATACGAACTTTTAAAGTAGTGAAGACGTTTAAAATTACAAACATTTCAATACATTAACATACAAAAACACTATTATCCAACTGTTCACTACCAAAGTCCGAGTTGATTTTGAGCATCGTCAATCGGTTCAGCAACTAAAAAATCATTAAAAATATCCATTTTACCACCGTTGAGCCATGTTTTTTCAGCATCGGGGTGTAAAATCACCGGCATTCGTTTTTTGGAGTTATGAATAACCGACATTAATTCGTTTGCTTCGGTTGTGAGAATGGTATAAGTATGAAAAGTTTCGCCCGTATTATTATCGCGCCAGCAATTCCATAGCCCGGCAAAGGCAAACAAGCTATCATTGGGTAAATGTACCAGATATTTTTTCTTATGTTTCCCTTTCGGGTCGAGCCATTGCCATTCATAAAAACCATCTGCAGGTATCAAACAGCGCTTACTTACTGAATTCCGAAAAGCAGGCTTTTCGCTGATCGATTCGAAACGGGCATTTAAGGTACTGTTTTGCAATTGCTTGTCCTTAGCCCAATCGGGTAATAATCCCCATTGCGCCATCTGAATAATTTCCTGACGATCGTTGGTAATTATAGCACAATAAGGATGTTCAAAGCCGTTTATATCGCCGGTGGTGAACAGTTCAGGGCGTTCTATCTGAGCATCAAAACGTTTCTGAAGCGTTTGAGAATCTTTCGATTGTTTGGAATGGAAACACATAGCTTTGTACAAAAAAAGAAATTGT
>JBLIZK010000375.1:0-2411 GCA_048859825.1 Paludibacter sp. | reverse complement strand
CGATTTGTTCCAGTTCAGCAGCACGTTTAGCATACAATTCTACGGTTTCGGGGAACAATACGAATGGATTTTCAGGATCGCCACCCAATACTTTGATTGATTCAGCATACGATGCACCACATTCGCTCAACGGCATACCGTGAGTAGCGCATTGGTTCTCGAAGCTTGATCCATCGGCTTTGCGGGCACCTTTACCCATGATGGTTTTACCGATAATCAATGTAGGTTTAGCTGTTTCGGCTTTCGCTTCTTTCAAAGCAGCGCGGATAGCTTCAGCATCGTTACCATTGATTTCGATTACTTTCCAGCCCCATGCAGTATATTTCATGGCTACGTCTTCGCTGGTAACATCTTTAGTTTCAGTAGAAAGCTGGATGTCGTTTGAGTCGTAGAACATAATCAGGTTGTCCAAACCAAGGTGACCAGCCAAACGACCAGCTCCCTGAGAGATTTCTTCCTGAATACCACCGTCAGAGATGTATGCATAAATAGTTTGGCCCATTACTTCGCCAAAACGTGCTTTCAAAAATTTAGCAGCAATAGCAGCACCTACACCGTAAACGTGACCTTGTCCCAGAGGACCGGAAGTGTTTTCGATACCGCGCATGATGTCTACTTCAGGGTGACCAGGAGTTGGGCTTCCCCACTGACGGAATTGTGACAATTCGTCCATGCTGAATTTACCTGTACAAGCAAGTACAGAATAAAGCATTGGCGACATATGTCCCGGATCCAGGAAGAAACGGTCGCGACCTTCCCATTTAGGATTTTTTGGATCGTATTCCAAAAATTCAGAGTAAAGTACGTTTATAAAATCAGCTCCACCCATAGCTCCACCCGGGTGCCCTGATTTTGCTTTTTCAACAGCCGATGCCGCCAGGATGCGGATATTGTCGGCTGCGCGATTCAAGATTTGAATAGAATTCATAAAATTGTTGTTATTTGGTTGTTGTTAGAATTTATATCCTATTGTATAATTAAAACCAGTATTAGCTGTATCGCCTTTAACACCGTAACCCGGAATGTACCAGGGATAAATTTGACCGGCCTTAGGCCCTCCTAAAACGTTTTTCAGACGGACTGTCCAGCCCATAAATACATTTTTAAATACTTCCACACGTAAGCCACCCACTATTTCGTACCATTTGGAGAAGGAATGTCGGTCGTCGTAATTCAAAAGGGTTACATTTCCCCAGTATCCGTTATCTGAAGTTACATTTGAATAACTATATGATACAGGCGAAAAACCGATACGAATACCCGCAAAAAAAACATTCTTTGATGGAATAGCATCCACCTGAGGTTTCATCAGGTTGATATCAAATCCTAAACGGGTAAAAAAACCGTTTGATTTGAAACCAATATTAGTTTCAGACAAAACGTCAGATGAGCCATATCCAAACTCAACTACCGGATAATACTTGTCGAGTAAATCAACAGCTACAGCCGCCTCAAAAGTATTTCGTTCGCCTTTATTAATAAAATGAGTAAATACCGGAGCAATATCCAAATCGAGTCGGACACCCCGGTATACATCCTTTACCACTGTATCCGTTGCTTGTTTATTATTCTGGCGGGTACTCTGAGCATTTGAATGCATCAAACCGACAAAACATAGCAAACTAATTATGATATATCTTAACATGCTCAATATCAACATTTAAAACATCGGTATAAATTAACTGAACCGAGTCTATAAAATTTGTAGTATAGGAAATTTTATCCACTTTATGCTTTGAAATGCATCCACAACCCAATGAAATAAAGTACTCATTGTTTGTACTGTAATAAACAGAAACTGTATCAATGATATCATTACAATTAAATACAAAGTCAGATTGTAAAGCCTCTGAATTCAGAGGCAAATACACCGATGATTTGGATTTGGAATTATCATAAATAAACGAATCAACTCCCAAGCCATTTATCGAAATACTATCAATGGAAAGCGATGTTGATTTTGCACTTTTAATGGTATAAAAACCGGCTTTCAGGCGCACACTCAAATCCTCCCGGCACTTGGTATCAGCACCATCGCAAGCAAATAAAATGCTCAACAAGGCTATTAAAACCAGAGGAAGTGTATTTTTTCTACTCATTATCAACAATATATAATCAGTTTAATAATATTCGAACTTCTTTTTTGAGTAACTCAGCTGCAATTTCATTGGGCGATTGCTCAAGCTGCGCATAAAGGTTTAATATCATTTCGGCAAGTTTGGGTGCCGGCTCATCCTGTTGCACTTGTGCGGCACACATATTTACCAACTTCACACTGCTTTCCTGTGCAGCTCTTATTGCCGTCCAAAGCTCGTTACTAATATAAATTTGCTGCGATGCATTGTGCGCAAACTCATCGCGAATGCTTGTAAGTAATTTCGATTGCAAGGCTAAACAATTCATGCCCGGCT
>JBLIZK010000374.1:0-3972 GCA_048859825.1 Paludibacter sp. | reverse complement strand
TGCTTTGGGAGCAGGGGGTCGTGGGTTCGAATCCCGCTACCCCGACAAGAAAATCAATCCACTTACAATTAATTTTGTAGGTGGATTTTTTTATAATATCTCCTGTTATCGCATTCTGATATAACTGAAGGGATGTGGATTCGAAATTTGAATCCGGATTTTTTTTTGTTTGCTATAGGAATATAAAGAAAGAGGATGTCAACCAGTGACATCCTCTTTCTTTTGTTCTAATAACTTAGCTTTAATTAGCAAATCACGGTTGATTTTATCTGTTTGAAGAAATCATTTCCTTTATCGTCAACAAGGATAAATGCAGGAAAATCTACTACTTCGATTTTCCAGATTGCCTCCATTCCTAATTCAGGATATTCTAAACACTCCACTTTTTTAATGTTTTGCTCTGCTAATATTGCTGCTGGTCCGCCAATAGAGCCTAAATAGAACCCGCCGTATTTGTGACAGGCGTCAGTAACCTGTTGTGTGCGATTTCCTTTGGCTATCATAATTTTGCTTCCTCCATGTTGTTGAAACAGATCAACGTATGAGTCCATACGTCCGGCAGTAGTAGGGCCGAATGAGCCTGAAGGCATTCCTGCCGGTGTTTTTGCGGGACCTGCATAGTAAATCGGATGATCTTTAATATACTGTGGCAATGGTTGTCCGGCATCAATCAGTTCTTTGAGTTTGGCATGGGCAATGTCGCGTCCTACAACAATGGTACCTGTAAGCGATAAGCGGGTGGCTACAGGGTATTTAGACAGTGTTGCTAAAATATCAGCCATTGGCTGATTTAAATCAATTTTAACTGCATCTCCCTCACCTGCATTGCGTAAGTGTTCCGGAATGTATTTGCCTGGGTTTTCTTCCATACGTTCAATCCAAATGCCATCTTTGTTGATTTTTGCTTTGATGTTACGGTCTGCTGAGCAGGATACGGCCATACCCACAAAACAAGATGCGCCGTGACGCGAAAGACGAATAATACGAATGTCGTGTGCAAAGTATTTTCCTCCAAACTGAGCACCATAACCCGAAGCTTGTGCCTGTTTGAGAATTTTTTGTTCCATCTCCACATCGCGGAAAGCCTGACCCAGCTCGTTTCCTTCGGTAGGTAATTCGTCGTAGTACTTTGTAGAAGCCAGTTTTACTGTTTTCATACAGGCATCGGCCGATGTACCCCCAATAACAAATGCAATATGGTAAGGAGGACAAGCAGCTGTTCCAAGTGTTTTCATCTTCTCAGTCAGGAATTTTTCAAGCGATACCGGATTCAGAAGTGCTTTGGTTTCCTGAAACAGATACGATTTGTTTGCCGAACCACCTCCCTTGGCAATAAACAGGAATTTGTATTCATTGCCATGTGATGCAACAAGGTCGATTTGCGCTGGTAAGTTTGTACCGGTATTCACCTCGTCGTACATATTCAGGGCAGCGTTTTGAGAGTATCGCAGGTTCTCTTCTGTATAAGTTTCGTAAATACCTTTTGATAATGCTTCTTCGTCACTTCCGTTGGTCCATACGTTGTTGCCTTTTTTTGCGTACACTGTGGCTGTTCCTGTATCCTGACAGAAGGGTAGTATGCCTTTTGCTGCTATTTCGGCATTGCGAAGCATAGTAAGTGCTACATATTTGTCATTTTCGCTTGCTTCAGGATCGTCAAGTATAGCTTGTACCTGTTTTTGGTGTTCGGGGCGTAATAAAAACGAACAATCGCGCATGGCCGCACGAGCCATTTTCGTTAAGCCTTCTGGAGCTACTTTCAATATCTCCTGACCTTCGAACTCGCTTACTGAAACATGTTCTTTCGTAAGCAGGTAGTATTCTGTTTTATCTTTTCCGACAGGAAAAGGTTCCTGATAGATGAATGGTTTTGCCATTTTTATAAATTTTATTATTGGGAATGTGATAAATCTGCTTTGTATATGCTGCAAAATTACGGAAATTTTTCGGTAATTAACCGTTTTCCAAACGCAAAATTCGACTAAAAAAGCATTTCGGCAAATGGAATGAGTAATGCTGTCATTATTCCCATTATCCCGATGGCTAATCCGCTGATAGCTCCTTCGATAGCTCCCATTTCCATGGCGCGGGCAGTGCCTAATGCGTGCGATGCAGAGCCCATTGCAAGTCCTTGTGCAACTTTGCTTTTTATGCCGGTTTTGCGTAAAATGATGGGGCCTGCCACACCACCAAAAAGTCCGCAAATAACAACAAAAGTTGCTGCTAACGATGGAGCGCCTCCGGCCTTTTCGGCCAGACTGATAGCGATGGGTGTAGTTACTGATTTTGGAGCCAGTGAAGCAACCAGAATTTTATCGGCCCCGAACATTTTGGCAATACCCACTACGCTGAGAATGCCCACAACTGCTCCTGAAAATACAGCAGTCAGAATGGATATAACATTCCCTTTTATGTGTTCAATTTGTTCGTACAATACATAACCCAATGCTACAACACACGGGCCAAGCATAAAGTGTAAAATTCGTGTGTTTTCGTAAAATGTGGCGTAATCAATGTGAAGCACCTCAAGGAATGGGATGATTATCAGCATTGAAATTAACAATGGTTGCAAAAAGGTTATTTTTGTTCGTTTGTATATCCATATTCCAAGCAGAAATGTACCCATCACAAATGATAACATAAAAACTTCTGTTGTCAGAAATGGTTTTATCTTTTCTGTAATAATGTTCATGATTGCTTTTCGTTTATATTATTCTTTTTTTCGAACCACTCCTGTATGTATGCCACTGTAATAATTGTGAGGATTGTGCTTCCTCCAATGGCCAGAATTATAGTAATTAAGGAATTTGCAAACAAACTGGCATAAGCCATAAGTCCCACGGCTGCCGGAATGAAAAAAACAGCCATGTTTTTGGTTATTGTGGTGGCTACTGAACGTACGTATTCAGGTTTGAGTATTTTAAAATACAATGCTGCAAAAAGTAATACCATCCCGATAACGCTGCCCGGAATAAAGCCTCCTATAAAGTAACTGAACGTTTCTCCCAGAAAATAGAACAATAAAATAAAGAAGGATCCTTTTATCATTTAGTTTAATTTTTTTATTAAGTGCAAAGTTAAGCTTTTTACAGGTAGTTTTATAAAAAAAACGAACCTGCCAAAAAGGCTGATCCGTTTTTTTCTCTTAAAGTTCCTCTCCTCAAGGAGAAGGATTTAGGGTGAGGCTTTAATCTTCCAGCAATATTTCCATAATGGTGCAAGCTGCCTTTGCTACAGGCGAACCAGGGCCAAAGATAGCTGCTACACCGGCTTTGTAAAGGTAGTCGTAATCCTGAGCTGGAATAACACCGCCCGCGATAACGATAATGTCCTCACGGCCAAGTTTTTTCAACTCTTCGATTACCTGTGGAACCAGTGTTTTATGGCCTGCAGCCAACGAAGATCCACCCATTAAGTGTACGTCGTTTTCAACAGCTTGTTTAGCAGCTTCGGCTGGCGTTTGGAACAATGGTCCCATATCCACGTCGAATCCACAATCGGCATAACCGGTGGCTACCACTTTTGCACCACGGTCGTGTCCGTCCTGACCCATTTTAGCAATCATAATACGTGGACGTCGACCTTCTTTCTGAGCAAATGCTTCAGTTAACTCGCAAGCTTTCTTAAAGCTGGCATCGTTTTTAGTTTCTGATGAATACACGCCTGAAATTGTTCTGATTGTTGCTTTATAACGTCCTGCAACTGCTTCGCAGGCATCTGATATTTCACCCAAAGAAGCACGAACGCGTGCAGCTTCAACGGCTAATTCTAACAAGTTGCCGTTTCCGGTTTTAGCACATTCGGTAATAGCAGCCAATGCAGCCTGTACAGCAGCTTCGTCGCGATTGGCGCGTAATTGTTGCAGGCGTTCAATTTGCTGTAGGCGAACCGCTGTGTTGTCGACTTCCAGAATATCGATAGGATCTTCTTTTTCCAAACGGTATTGGTTAACACCAACAATCACCTGACTGC
>JBLIZK010000373.1:0-15643 GCA_048859825.1 Paludibacter sp. | reverse complement strand
GAGAAACTCAGGCTCATCAAATAATCAAAATGATTTGACCCAGAGGGACTTATACCATCCATATAGTCAGAAAAGGGAATTTGCATGGTATACTCAGCACCTACAGCCCAATTAGAACTTAATTCATATTCATAACCAAGTCCAATAGGTATTATTGGCGACCAGGTATACGTTTGAGCCTGATAATTATTAAGCATTTTAACTTTTTTCCCTAAAAACTCATCTTTAATATAATTCTTTCTACTTGTAAGTAACACATCGGAATAAACAGCACCTATTCCTAAAAACGTATAAAATGTATGATACGATGGATATTCAGCATATTGTCCTCCGAAAAAGTTATATTCAAAATGAAATGCCGCCGAACCTAATTTTATATCAGAACTATAATCGCGGGCGTTATTTGAAGTTTCGTAGTCGGTATGTTTAAACCTTCCATACATTAAACTAAGTTTAAACCCAATATTATTCGGGAATGTATACTTATAACTCAGGGTTGGCATTATACCTATATGGTCCGACATTATTTTTTTTGTTTCACCTAAATCGCCAAACATATACCCCACACCGGCACCTGTAAGAATAATTGATGAGGTTCCGGGCTCGGTAAAACCATATAGTCCATTTCTACTTTGTCCGTTTACAAAAACAGAAATCGATAACACTAACAATACAATGGAAAATTTATAGAATGAACCCATGTGTCAATTAAGAATATTTAAGACAATTGTAGTAGAAATAAAAACACTTCTCTTCAACCCTGTTACACTAACTATTATCAAAACGCAAAGTTACAACATTTGTTTTGAACCTTAGCGAATTTAATAAAAAACTAATATCTAAAACTACTTCCTCCAACAAACTCACGCAGCAAAGATGTAGGTGGAATTTCTTTTTCGGGTATTGATATAAAATAATTCAAAAATTTAATCATCCGATGTGCTTCCGTATATTCATCGCAATATTTCGGCACCTCAGCTAAAATCGGCTCCGCATGTTTTTTCAACACTGCCAGCTCGAACAAAAGAGCCGAATTAAACATTATATCGGCATTTTCCTGGAATGGAAAAATCCATTTCTCTTCACCTCGTCGTACACTCGGCCATCGGTTTATGGTTTCGCGGGCCGAATAATTTCTGAATCTGTAATCCCGGATTATGCGTCGCAGCAATCGCACATCTGTTGTTGGAATCCAGTTATGATTATCAATAGAAATAGTAGTAAGTGCCGAAACATATATCTTAAATGTGGTTTCGACCGGTATTGAAGGTATTAATTCAGGATTCAACGCATGAATACCTTCTAAAATCAGGATTGTATCCTCGTCTAACTTCAATTTATCACCTTTGAAATAGCGTTTCCCATCTTCAAAATTAAAAAAAGGCACTTCCACCTCTTCACCGCTTAGCAAAAGCGATAGCTGTTTATTAAACAATTCCAAATCAAGTGCATGCAAATGTTCAAAATCCCAATCACCATTTTCATCCTTAGGAGTATCGTCGCGATTTACAAAGTAATTATCAAGTGAAATAACCTGCGGTTTTAAGCCACTTACCATTAGCTGAATCGACAAACGTTTACTAAAAGTAGTTTTACCTGACGATGAAGGACCCGAAACCAAAACAAACTTAACCTTTGAAGCCCTCTGTGTTATCATATCAGCAATCAGCGCTACCTTTTTTTCGTGAAGCGCTTCCGAAACTTTTATCAGATTAAATGAACGGTTTATTCTGCATGCCTGATTAAATTCACCGACATTATTCAGATTCATAATTCTGTTCCAGCCAACATATTCTTTGAAAATTTCAAACATTTTTGGCTGAACTTCAAGCACTTCAAGTTCAGTTGGATTATCTCTTCCGGGTATTCTGAGCAACATACCATCATAATACGGAACTAAATCGTATAAGTCGATATGCTCAGTCGAAGGCAATAGTACTCCTGTAAAATAATCAATATAGTTGTCAATTCGAAAGTATCTGCAATACGGATTACCGAAAGTTTCAAGCAAGGATACAACATCAGGACGTTTGGCCTGCTCACGAAACATTTCAGTTACTACTTTGGTCTGTTTTTCTTCGCAATGTATTTTTATTTTCGCAGCTACTATTTGCGCTACTCTCTCTTTAATCTTATCAATTACAACTTGGTTAACGGGCGAGCCTAATCCTTCCAACTTACAATAATACCCTTTGGATATCGGGTGTTCAATATTGAGAACAACACCGGGCAGAGTATCCTCAACAGCCTTAGCGATTACCATACTTAACGTACGAACATAAACCCTCATCCCCGATTGCGTACTTGAATCGATAAAATCAATATCTTTAGGTTTATATATAAGAAAATTCAGATCTTCTACCTTGTAGTTAACACGTGCTGCCACTACAGGAAACTTCAACTTAATATTGAGTGATTTATAGATATCCAGCAAAGAAGCACCCAAAGGAATCTCGTGATATAAATTTGTATTTTTACAGAATATTGTTACAGTATTGTGCATTTCTATTCAAGTAGGCAGTTTTAACAGTGGTAAAAATACAATATTTTCGTCACATTTGATTGTGCAACAACATTTTTTGGAGTACTTTTGCAAAATTAATTATACAAAAGATTCTACAGAAGAATCCCCAATTTTTGTACTCACTAATTTCAACAAATCAATGAATTTATTTGATGTTTATCCGCTTTTTGATATCGACATTGTAAAAGGGATAGGTTGTCGGACTTACGACAAGCAGGGAATTGAATACCTTGACCTATATGGTGGACATGCAGTAATCTCCATCGGTCATTCGCACCCCTATTTTGTACAAAAACTAACACAGCAAGCCGAAAAGCTGGTTTTCTATTCAAACTCAATAATTAATCGCCTGCAATCTGAACTCGCTGAGAAGCTTGGCAAAGCATCGGGTTACGAAGATTACTCGTTGTTTTTGGTAAGTTCAGGTGCCGAAGCGAACGAAAATGCACTAAAACTGGCATCGTTTCATAACGGACGTACAAAAATAATAGCCTTCGATAAAAGTTTTCACGGACGAACTTCTGCTGCCGTAAGGGTAACGAACAATCCGAAAATTGTAGCACCTATCAATGAAGGGTTTGATGTGGAATTCATTGCACTAAACGATATTGACACTGTAAGAAAATCGTTAAGTAATGGCGACGTTTGCGCTGTTATTATTGAGGGTATACAGGGCGTTGGAGGGATAAAAATTCCGAATAACGAATTTATGCAACAGCTAAGCATTGCCTGTAAAGAGAATGGCACATTATTAATTGTTGATGAAGTGCAATCGGGCTATGGCCGTAGTGGCAAATTTTTTGCTCATCAGCATGCCGGTATTAAACCCGACCTTATCACTGTAGCCAAAGGAATGGGCAATGGATTTCCGGTAGGTGGTTTATTGATAAGCCCAGGATTTAAAGCATCACACGGCCTGCTTGGTACAACTTTCGGAGGTAGTCATTTGGCATGTGCAGCAGCTATTGCAGTACTCGATGTAATGAAAGCCGAAAATCTGGTTGAAAACGCACGCAAAACAGGCGATTACATTATTGAAGAGTTAAAGAAAATACCTCAAATAAAAGAAGTAAGGGGTCTTGGATTAATGATAGGAATTGAATTTGAACAACCAATTGCGGCTTTACGTAAATCATTACTTTTCAATAAAAAAATATTTACCGGAGTAACCGGAACTAATGTAATACGCTTGCTACCGCCTTTGTGTTTATCAAAACAGGATGCAAACTCCTTTATTACTAAATTCAAAGAAGCAATTGCCGAACAGGCATAATTGACTCAAAGGCAAAAAATTTATTTATGAGAAAAGCAGCTTTATTCATGCTGGCTTTCATACTATACTCCTTTCAGCTTTTAGCGCAGCAAGGCAGTATAGCGAAGCTTACGCTTAAAACGGGAGCCACATACACAGGCACTATCCTGGTTGAGAATGATGAAATTATTATGATTCAAATAAAGGATGGCTCTAAAATGCAGTTCCAGTTTGTTGATGTTTTAAAAAAGGAGCTGATGCCCGAAAACACAGAGCTGAGCAGCGAAACAGAAAACTCAGCACCAGCAACCTCAATTGTTATTAAAGAAGACGCAATAAAAGGAAGAGTTGAAATTGCAGATATAATCGGAAATGGGAAAAACTCTTTTGAAAATAAAAATTTCATCCAGGCCTTTCTTATTTTCGGAAAAACATTAGCCAGCCAACCGGAGTTTTATATTGGTGCAGGTGGCGGGGTTTTCACGTCAGCAGGTAAAACCCTGAACATTTCGTTTATACCGGTTTTTATTAACCTGGAATACACTGAAAAAAAATCAACAAAAAACCGGCCTTCAGCCTTTGCAGGGATGAAAGCCGGATATTCTTTTTCAATTCAGGAATCGATTAATGGCGGTATATTTATTCAACCCGATTTAGGGATGAAAATAAAACTAAACAACCGCAGCACCTTACGACTAAGCTTGACCCTTGGCAACCAGATTTTTAGCGGAAAACTCAAAGAACTAAACAATGGTAATTACTATTCCTACGAAGGAGGTACAACTCTTTTAACCATCGGACTCAGAGCCGGTTTTGAGTTCTAGAAACCGCTAAATACCATTTGTAATTTCATTGGATAAGTTGAATGCGTGGGCGAACAAAGCTTTGATGCACGCAATAATTGCAATTCCTTATACTCAATTACACTGCCCGAGCCATTGTAAGTAACCGAAACCGGAACAAGTCTGAATTTAATATCGTTTGTAACGCCACCCACTATATACTTATTAGTCTGTAGCACGTTCGATAACAAAGTAGCCATATTAAAATCATAATAATAACGAATACTGTCGTTGCTGTCATATTCATAAGCAAGTGTTCCAACCACAGCACCATAGGCACTTGGCACTTTGCGCGACTTAAAATAATTCGACACGCTATCTTCATTCAACATCAGCATGGTACTTACAAGTGGCACAGCCAAATCTTCTGTTGAATATTCATCAACATATACCCTAAACATTGCGCGGTTTAACAGTAGTTTTTTATTATTCACCTTAGCAAGCATACTTGAACGCATTAGTGAATATGGAAAAGTTACTTGTGTGTAAATATTTGCAGGAGATGCTACCAGATTCACATTGGTTTTAGCATTAAATGCATCTAAAACACTTTTTTGATTCTTTTGCACGATTCGGTTTACAACACGAACCTCAGAACTAGCCGGATAATCGTGGTAAGTATTAACAGTTACGGTAGTTGAATCGGCACCGGTAATTGATTTAAGTTTATATGTATAACTATAATAGTAACGTAGCACGATTGCCGATACATTGAGCATGGTAGCCGTACCAAAATCAGTAGTTACATACACTCCATTAAACTTTTTATGAAAGTTAATAACATCAGTTGGCTTTGGATAGGTACTTGTAAGCTCCGACTCAAAGCTTTTCACAAAACTATCATTTAACTTTACAAAAATTGAAGTAGTATCTGTTCGGGATGCACCATAATCAGTAGCTGTAGCTACTTTGCTTCCAAGTAAAATATTTTTAGTACAATAATCATCCGGTTTAATCGACGACAAATAGGCTCCGTTGTCATCAAAGATATTATTCTTATCCATCTGATATACATTGATATTAAATGGAGAATAACCATCGCCAAAGAAAGTTGTATAGCCAATAATCAACTTTGCCGAATCACCTTTAGCCCCATCAGGAAACTGTGCATTAATAGGCGGCATTAATTGAGCCAGAATATCAGCACATACTGTTCCGTATTCATCGTTTACAAACTTACCGAAAAGCATAGAATCAGGACGTGAATAGATTGAGTCAACCACAAAATTCTTTGTAGTTACATCAAATGAGTCGACGCCCAGAATAATATCATCGCCATTAGGTCGTAAACTAACACCTAACTCATCATTATCGGTGTTACATGCAAAAAATACAAGCGAAAGCAGAAAAAGAAAACTAACACGATACTTCATGTGTGGAAATTTTAATAATTACATTATTGTGTCGTAAAATCTCAGATATTCATCGGCATAATCCTCATCGTTCACAAACGGCAGGAAATTGATATTATTCTTATCAATATAATCCGTAATAGCGGGGTTTACAACAGGAGTAGACTGAATAACACCATCAGAATAATCAATCGCGAACTTTGTCAAAGCCACATAATCAATGGATTCCATATTTATTTGAGACAAATCTTTATCTTCAATTCCCTCAAGTTTCAAATGGTCGGCAAACAGACTTCTGAAAGGAGTTTTAAACTCATCGTTGCAAAGCGAATATACCACTTTAGAATTTTTAAAAAACGGGTCTTCGTTGTAGGCCTTTTTGATGTATAAGGGAGCTAAAGCAGTCATCCAGCCACTACAGTGAATAACATCCGGTGTCCATCGTAGTTTTTTCACTGTTTCCATAACGCCACGAACAAAAAAGATTGTTCTTTCGTCGTTGTCAGTGTAATCATTGCCGTTTTCGTCTTTTACAGTATTCTTGCGCTGAAAATAATCCTCGTTATCAATAAAATACACCTGCAAGCGGGCTGCCTGAATAGAAGCCACTTTAATAATAAGCGGGTGGTCAGCATCGTCAATTATTAAATTCATACCCGAAAGGCGTATCACCTCGTGTAACTGATTTCGTCTTTCATTAATTGCGCCAAATTTCGGCATAAAAGTTCGGGTTTCCTTCCCTCTATCTTGCATAGCCTGTGGCAAATATCTACACATATTTGCTATTTCAGATTCTGGCAGATAGGGAAAAATTTCCTGTGAAATATACAGGACTTTATTGATTTTTCTCTTCATCTAATATGATAACGATGCATTTTACAAAAATATATGCAAAGATATATAAAAAAAATCGGATATACACAAGTCCGAAAATCAATTTGTTAAGTAGTGAAAACAGCTTTAAATCAATATGGTTACAGCACTACACTGTTCATAAAAAATAATCATCAGTCTAACAGAACATTAAACCTCACAACCCCCACACTACACCTAACAAACATCAAATTGATTTATAAAAGTTTAACCTTGACGTCAACAAAACTCCCAATATATCTAAATACTATCCAATTAAGTATAATTCAGACACCTTACAACATCATCAAATACATGTTTTGAATGCATAAATCGAAAATACTACCTGTTATCCGAATTAGTTTTTGTACTTTTGCACCGATTTTCGGTAACCAAATCATACTGTTGAGTGTTATAGCTTTATGTATCAACAAAACAGACACTACACATGTATATTTGAAGTGCTTTTGTATAATTATACTATTAAATGCAGATATTTAAAACAATACAGGAAGTTAAAAACTACTGCGCCGAACTTAAGAGTAAGCACAAAAGAATTGGCTTTGTTCCAACAATGGGAGCGCTCCACAACGGACATTTACAACTGGTGAAACGTTCTGTCTCTGAAAACGACTGTACAATTGTAAGCATTTTTGTCAATCCAACTCAGTTTAACAATGCCTGTGATCTGGAAAAATACCCCAGAAATCCTGAAGCTGATGCGGTATTACTTGCAGGGGTCGGATGCAATGCCATATTTCTACCTGCGGTTGACGAAATGTACAACGAGCAAGAACAAATAAACACTTTTGAATTTGACTTTGAAGGTCTCGACAAAGTAATGGAAGGCAAATTCAGACCCGGCCATTTTAACGGAGTAGTGCAGGTTGTAAGTAAACTATTCACAATCACTACACCTGATAATGCGTATTTTGGAGAAAAAGACTTCCAGCAATTAGCCATTATCCACCTTATGACTCAAAGAATGCAATTCAATGTACACATAGTGGATTGCCCCATTGTACGTGAAGAAAGTGGACTGGCGATGAGCAGCCGTAACGAAAGACTCACTACCGCACAACGACTTACAGCGGCCAATATTTCGCGCATTCTTTTTGAAAGTCAAAAAGTTGCAGAAACATCACAACCTGACAACGTTAAGAGTTTTGTTGAAACTGAACTAAATAAAATTGAGGGATTAAAGCTTGAGTATTTCGAAATTACGGATGCTGTTACTCTCCAGACTATTGATAACTGGGACAGACCTTCAGTTGGCTGTATAGCTGTTTTTTGCGGCGATGTACGGCTCATTGACAATGTACGTTACAATTAAAAAACAACACGAATTAATCTCCAAAATAATAAATATATGCTAGTACATATTGTAAAATCGAAAATACATCGCGTTACGGTTACTGAGGCGAATTTGAATTATATCGGAAGTATAACAATAGACGAGGATTTAATGGATGCGGCCAATATAATTGCAAACGAAAAAGTAACAATCGTAAACAACAACAATGGTGAACGATTTGAGACCTATGTAATCACAGGCAAAAGAAACTCCGGAGTAATCTGCCTGAATGGTGCTGCAGCACGTTTGGTTCAACCCGGCGATGTAGTAATAATAATGGCATACGCCATGATGGAAATGGAAGAAGCTCGCACGTTTAAACCGGCGGTTGTGTTTCCGGACACCGCTACCAATAAAATTATTTAATCGGCGCCAAGCATTCTTTTCCAACTTCTGATTTCTGACTTTTAATTTCTGACTTTATAATGAAAGTAGTAATTGTAAAATACAATGCCGGTAACATCCGCTCCGTACTTTTTGCACTTGAACGCATAGGTATAAACGCCGTTGTTAGCGATGACCACGAAGAAATACGCAGCGCCGACAAAGTAATATTCCCCGGAGTAGGTGAAGCATCGTCGGCCATGCAATATTTACGCGAAAAGAATTTAGACAAACTTATTATTAGTCTAAAGCAACCGGTACTTGGTATTTGCCTCGGCATGCAACTAATGTGTAAACATTCTGCCGAAAACGACACCGACTGTTTAGGAATTTTCGATACAATCGTCACAAAGTTCAACACAGAAAAAGGATTTAAGGTACCTCAGATTGGCTGGAACAATATCTACAACCTGAAAACCGGCCTGTTTGAAGGAGTTACTGAAAACGAATATGTATACTTTGTTCACGGATATTGTGTTAGCAAATGCCCTGAAAGCATAGCTACAACAAATTACATCACGGAGTACACATCGGCAATTCACAAAGATAATTTTTATGCCGTACAGTTTCACCCTGAAAAATCAGGTAGCGTAGGTCAGAAAATCCTCGAAAACTTTATTTTCAGGATTTGACTCCCAACACCAAATTCACTTAAATTCCGAGAAAAACCAAATTACAGACAGCAGAAAAATGACTTTTGAAGTTCAGCATACCGACTCAAACTCTCAGGCACGTGCAGGCGAAATTACAACTGACCATGGCAAGATATTAACCCCCATTTTCATGCCCGTAGGTACTGTTGCTTCGGTAAAAGCCGTACATATGCGCGAGCTGGAGGACGATATTAAGGCGCAAATTATACTTGGAAATACTTATCATTTGTATTTGCGCCCGGGAATTGATGTATTGGAGAAGGCCGGTGGACTACACAAATTCAACAGCTGGAGCAAACCTATATTAACCGACAGCGGAGGTTTTCAGGTATTCTCACTTACGGCCAATCGAAAATTACACGAAGAAGGCGCCACATTTCGTTCGCACATTGATGGTAGTAAGCATTTATTCACTCCCGAACGTGCTGTTGAAATTCAGCGCTCCATCGGTGCTGACATAATTATGGCTTTCGATGAATGTACACCGGGCGATGCCGATTATAATTACGCCAAAAAATCGATGGAACTAACCCATCGCTGGCTTGAGCGGGGGACAAAACATTTTGATGCCACCGAACCAAAATACGGATATTCGCAAACATTTTTCCCTATTGTTCAGGGCTGTGTATATCCGGATTTGCGACGCAGATCGGCCGAGTTTATAGCCTCTCAAAATCGCGAAGGGAATGCTATCGGAGGCCTTGCAGTAGGTGAACCTACCGAAAAAATGTACGAAATGATTGAAGTGGTAAACGAAATACTTCCAAAAGACAAACCCCGCTACCTGATGGGCGTTGGTACTCCTCAAAATATTTTGGAAGGAATAGAACGTGGGGTGGATATGTTCGACTGCGTAATGCCTACCCGAAATGGCCGTAATGGAATGTTATTCACTTCGGAAGGTATTATGAACATGAAAAATGAAAAATGGAAATCCGATTTTTCGCCCATCGATCCCAATGGCACATCGTTTGTTGACCATGCTTATTCAAAAGCCTATTTACGCCATTTATTCATAAGCAAAGAATACCTTGCACTACAGATAGCCTCTATACACAACCTGGCATTTTACCTTTGGCTGGTAGGTGAGGCTCGAAATCATATAATAGCAGGAGACTTTAGCACCTGGAAAGCAGAAATGATGTATCGGTTAGGCAAAAGACTTTAAAAAACAGCAACAAAACACATAGAAGAGAAAATCCGACATGAAAATTAATTTCAGAAAAATTGGTTTAAAAAAACTCGACACTTACATCATGGGTAAGTTTCTGGGAACATTTTTCTATTCTATCATACTTATAATCAGCATATCAATTGTATTCGACCTCACAGAAAAAATTGATGATTTTTTTGATAACAACGCACCTCTTAGTGCCATCGTATTCGACTATTACCTCAATTTCATCCCTTTTTATGTAAACATGTTTACACCACTGTTTACATTTATCTCTGTTATCTTTTTCACTTCCAAAATGGCCGGGAATACTGAAATTGTTGCTATTTTGGCCAGTGGGGTGAGTTTCAGACGTTTGATGTTGCCCTATTTCATTTCTGCAGCAGTTATTACAGTCATTTCATTTAGTCTGGGAGGATATGTTATCCCCAAGGCAACTGCAAAAATGCTAGAATTTGAAGATTCATATATCAAAAAACAAAAGAAGGAAAATGCCCGAAATGTTCAAATGGAAGTACAAAAAGGTGTGATTATGTACATTGAACGTTACGAAATATCGGCCAATACCGGCTATCGGTTTTCGCTCGAAAAGTTTGAAGGCAAGAGATTGACATCCAGACTCACTGCCGAAACAATTCATTGGGACTCAGCGCACAACTGGAAGTTAAATAATTACCTGCAACGCGACTTTAATGGCATGCGTGAATCCATAAAACGCGGAGCCAGCCTGGACACTGTTATTAATGTGGAGCCACGTGAGTTTTTCATCACCACATTTGAAAGTCCTCAATTAAACAACACTGAATTAAGCAACTATTTAAAACGTCAAAAATCAAGAGGTGTAGGAAACATACAAGGTTTCGAAAACGAATACTATAAACGATTTGCAAACCCGTTGGCAGCATTCATCATGACACTGATTGGCGTTTCCCTGTCATCGAGAAAAGTGAGAGGTGGCATTGGTCTGCATTTGGGTGCCGGATTGGGACTAAGCGCTTTATACATTCTTTTCTCAACATTTTCAACATCGTTCTCGGTCAGTGGACTTATGTCGCCATTTATAGCTGTATGGATACCTAATTTCGTTTTCCTATTAACAGGTATTTATCTTTACTTAAAAGCTCCAAAATAAACATTCCAATGATTGTATAATTCAAATAATATTCTATTTTTGCGCTTTGGAATATTAACATTTAAAATATACAATTTATGAAAACAATGAAATTATTACTGATGACAGCCTTTGTGGCTGGTGCGGTTACACTTTCGGCTCAGGTTAAAACCGGTGCGGTAAAAAACGCCATTAATCAGGCAGCCACCACTGCTCAGGAAGTAAAACCGAACATTATCAAAAAACTTCCTGAAAAACAACAGGCAATGTACGACCAAATGGCTGCCGACCTTAAACTTACAGCTGAACAAAAAGATAAAGTAATCTCAATGGCCATGGAACGTGCAGTTTCTGTCAACGAGAAAATGAAAACTGCCACTACAGAGGAACAGAAAAAAGAAATCAGAAAAAGCAGCTTAGCCGACTACAATAAAAAACTTGACGAAGTTTTTGGAGCGGATTTGTCGGCAAAGATTCAAAACTGGGTGAAAGAATATACATTGAAACAAAAAGCAGCAGCCACTACACCTGCGAAATAAATTTCAATCAAATCAACTTATAATAGCAAAGGTTGCCAATTGTTTGATTGGCAACCTTTGCTATTTTCTGGAAATATAATTCTCATCGTTCAGCCTGTCAAAAACCGACTGAAAGCTATCACCAACAACTACTTGCCTCTCAATATCAACTTCGTAATATTCTGCAGCTATTTTCACCATTGCTTCTATTAGCCCTTCCGGATTCAGCGTTTGATTTGTTTTGTTGTATAAATAGGATAAGATATTTGCAGTTTTGCTTCGCACCGATTTAGTAGCACGTACATCAGGGTTTATATGAATGGACGAGAGTGAATTTTTTAACCATTCCAGATTAGCATCAAAAAGGATTGTGCCATGTTGCAGGCTACGCCCTTTTGATATTTTGGATGCAGTACCACCAATTTTCCTGGCATTTGGCAACCATAAATCCTTACGTTTACCGATACTCACATCTACCCCCAAAGTATTTAACCAGGCAACAACAGGCAAAAGAAAATCAGACGTTAAAACAGAATCATCTGAATAAACTTGCCCAATAAATGAAAAGTTCAGGTTTCCGGTATCGTGGTAAACAGCTCCACCACCAGATGTGCGGCGAAAGACCTCAATATTATTTGCTTTGCAAAAGTCAACATTAACTTCGTTTTGCAAACATTGATTATATCCTAAAACCACGCAGGGCGAATTCACATAAAACAGAAGTATATCATCTGTACCATGAAGCAACAGATATTCCTCCAGTGCCAGATTATATGCAGGATTAGTACTTTCTGAAAAGAACAGCCTCATTTAAGCATTTTTTTTAATTCTGAATTTGTTCCATTAAAAAAATTCAGATCCACATACCCTCTTATTCCTGCAATTTTAAATTTATCAGTAGTTTGCCAAAAGGTCCAGTTACAGTCGGGCTGAGAACGATAATCGCAAATCCATAACAAATAATCCGAATTCAGCTTTCCTTTCAGAAACTCAACATAGTAATCGTAATCGCAATAAATAATGGGCTTGTGTCCGGTATGCGATTTCACGGTTTTCAGAAAACTGATAAGTTCCCGGGTCACTACCGACTTATGCGGCATCGATTTGCCATATTCTGCATCAAGCACAAGTGGTAAGTCTCCACTTCGGTACTTCGCCAATTTAAGGAAGTGTTTAGCCTGTAATTTCCCGGGCGAACGGTATGAAAAGAAATGATATGAACCTACGTGTATATCCAAATCCTTTGCTTTCTCATAATAATCTTTGTAAAGCCTATCGTTATGAGTAGCTCCCTCGGTAACTTTCAGAAAAATAAAGTGCGGGCGTTGCTCCTTCAGTTTTTCCCAATCAATAATATCCTGATGATGCGAGAGGTCAATACCCCATACTTTATTCTCGTTTTTTACCTGAGTATATGTAGCATATCTGTATTTGTTGGCAAATAGTAATTGTTGCGTCATCAACAACAACAAAAGAAGCCAGCTATATTTATTTCTCACCTGATTATTCGTTTTATATTATTTTTTTGCTCTTAATATTTCTCTCTTTCCCGGAGGGCCCGGAATTCTCTCCACAGCGAAACCAGCTTCTTTCAATGCCCTTCGTACACTACCCTTTGCACAATACGTTGTTAGTACTGCCCCGGCATTGCAAACGGAATACAGCATTTCGAAGATTTCTGGCGTCCACATTTCAGGCTGCTTTTCAGGCGAGAATGCATCAAAATAAACCAAATCGTACCCTCCATCACATCTGTAAGTAGTAAAATCAGCCTTCATTTTCTGAATTCTAAAACATTCCGAAACCCTTACGGTTGTATTCCATTCGGCACGCTGTATTGTTTCAAAAACGGTAACCGCATTTTTATGCTTCAAAAAATCAGCATAATTTAATTGCAATGCCAAATCCGGCTCCACAGGATACAACTCCACAGTTGTATAATGAATATTTATTTTGATTTGTTCAGCCTCCAGTGCTGTTAATAAAGCATTTAATCCGGTACCAAATCCAACTTCAAAAATACGGATTTCGCTTTTTCCGAATAGTTTCCGCAAAGCTGCATCAATAAATATGTGATTTGATTCCTGAATTGCTCCATGTATTGAATGATATGTTTCGTCAATACCTGAAGAATACAAAGAATTTGAACCATCGGCAGTATGTATAATTTGAACGCTCATCTTTAATACAAATATACGATTTATGATTTGAACCCAAAAAGAAAAGAATATAATTGTCAAATCAAGAAGATTTTATGCATATATATTCAACAAAAAAGGTTTTACATTATTCCATCAGTCGAATTATTATGCATAAATATGGGTGTTTTTGAGGTTTTTTGTGTAAATAACACCAAAATAATTGCATATTTATAAAATTATAGTTATATTTGCACCCCAATTGAATTTTATACAAAAAATTTGATAAAATATCCATTTTAGAAAACCGGAGTTTAAAAGTAAAATTGTAACATGAAGAATAAACGTAACAGACTGCAGATTATCACCGAAATACTTCGTTCGAAAGTAGTAGGAAGTCAGGAAGAGCTGCTCAAGTTATTAATAGAAAGACAATGTGATGTAACACAGGCAACACTTTCAAGAGATTTAAAGCTATTGAAGGTCGCTAAAACACCACTTTCAAACGGACTATATAAATATGTACTTCCCGTTTACAACAAACCACTTTCGGTACAACCAACAGCCAACCCAACAATATCGTATGGAGCTGTTTTGAGCATTGAGTTTTCAGGCCAGTTGGCAGTTGTTAAAACAAAACCGGGCTATGCCAGTGCCATAGCATGGGACATTGACAACAAAGCTACTGAAGAAGTACTTGGAACCATTGCCGGCGACGATACCATTCTGGTAATACCACGCGAAGGAATCACCCGCGACGACATTCTGCAAATGATGAAGAATACATTTGCTGAGAACTAAGATGAAACTGTGGGCCTGCAAACAGGCTTGATTGAAAAGGATTTTGTAGAGAATGAACATAACCACTACCGTTACAAAGATAACGGTACAAATTGCTGACGAGAAGTTTCTCAATTACGTAGAAACAATTTTAGATACGATTGCTACTGCCGCAAAAATTCGCGGTACAGGTATTGCACGTCGTTCGCCTGAATATATCGAACAAAAAATGAGGGAAGGCAAAGCCATCATTGCGTTAAATGGTGATGAATTTGCCGGCTTTTGCTATATCGAATCATGGGGCAATAAAAAATTTGTTGCCAACTCAGGTCTGATTGTAGTAGATAAATACAGAGGACATGGTTTGGCAAAAAAAATCAAACGCAAAGCGTTTGAATTATCCCGCCAAAAATACCCTAACGCTAAAATTTTTGGGCTTACTACCGGCCTTGCAGTAATGAAAATAAATTCGGAACTCGGCTATAAACCTGTCACATTTTCCGAATTAACTGACGATGAAGCCTTTTGGAAAGGCTGCGAAAGTTGTGTAAATTACGATATACTGCAACGGACCAACAGAAAACATTGCTTATGTACCGGTATGCTTTTCGACCCGGAAAAAGACGAGCAAAAATAGATTTAAACCAGATTTACATTTCGACGAAATAAAACATGAAGGAAAAAGTATTACTGGCATTTAGCGGCGGAT
>JBLIZK010000372.1:0-4718 GCA_048859825.1 Paludibacter sp. | reverse complement strand
GGCCTAAAGGTGTATGAATATGCTCTGACGCATGTGGTTCGTCAGGCATTGGAGAGTGGTATACTTCACAATGCAACCCGAATACGCGAAATGTTGCTCGATGATAAAACAAGTTCGTTTCCGGTTTTCGAAACGACATCGTTTCCGGATATCAGCTATTTGGATGGTTCAGAGTTGATTGATGAAATTCAACGTGCTTATAACGGGGTAGGTGTGGAAGATACGATAGTGGTAACCCGCTCGAATAAGAGGGCAAACCTTTACAATAATGGCATACGTAACCGTGTGATGATGAAGGAAGATGAGTTGACCAATGGAGATTTGTTGATGGTTACAAAAAACAATTATTTTTGGAATAAGCCTTATAAAGAAATTGATTTTATTGCCAATGGCGATGTGTTGGAAGTGATGCGTGTCCGAAAATACCGTGAAATGTATGGATTCCGTTTTGCAGATCTCACGCTCCGTTCGCTTGATTATGGTTGGGAAATTGACGCCCGCGTTTGGCTTGATATTTTACAAAGCGAAACGCCACAGCAAGCCAATGAATTGCACCAGCAATTGTTCGAAAAAGTAGCCGAGGATTATCCTGAAATAACCAATAAAAAGCTACTGATAAAAACCATCTATGAAAACGAATTCTTCAACTCGCTTCACATTAAATTTGCTTATGCAGTAACCTGTCATAAAGCGCAGGGCGGGCAGTGGAAAAAAGTATTTATCGATCCCGGACAAGTAGCCGATGAGCGTTTGAACAGCGATTTTTATCGCTGGCTTTACACCGCATTAACCAGAGCCTCGGAATCGGTGTATTTGGTGAATTTTCCTAAAGCGTAGTATCAGCTAAATTATTCCTTTTTTGCTTTTAAACTCGGCCGGGGTAACTCCGTATTTTGCTTTAAAGCATTTTGCAAAATATTTAGTGTCGGAAATACCTACCATATACGACACTTCTTTTACCATATATTCACCCGATAACAGAATTTGTGAAGCACGTTTCATTTTCATATCGCGTATAAATTCTACAGGAGCTAAGCCCGTAAGCGATTTAATTTTTTTGAAGAAAACGGAGCGGCTCATCATCAGGTTTTTCCCTAATTCTTCAACACTAAAGTCGGTATTGTCCATATTTTCTTCAATTAACGCAAGCACTTTATTCATCATTTGTTCATCCTGCGAGCTAAAAGTGAATGGTTGTGGCGAAAACTCGACATTACCGGTTGCGGTATTCAGGTTGTTGCGGAATAATTCCTGTAATTGTTTCCGTTGCTGAATTAGATTAACGATACGGGCTTTGAAATAGGGAACACTAAATGGCTTGGTAATATAATCGTCGGCGCCACAGGACAAGCCTTCGAGTTTGCTCTCAATGGTTGTTTTTGCGGTAAGTAAAATTACCGGAATGTGGCTTGTGCTCAAAGTGGTTTTGATTTTCTCAAGTAATTCCACACCGTCCATACGGGGCATCATTATGTCGCTGACAATAAAATCGGGGCAATGTTTTTGAGCTAATATCCAGCCTTCCATTCCGTCTTCGGCCTCCAAAATACTGTACTCATTTTCAATAATGCTTCGGATAAACTGTCGGAGGTCAGCATCGTCTTCTACTATAAGTACCGACGATTTTTTGTTTTTATTGTGTTCATTTTCGGTGTTTTCGTGCGCAATAATTGTTTCTGCTTCGGGCTCTTGTTGAACTGAATTGCCCGTTTGAGCTAGAATTTCCACTTTTTTGTCGAAATGAGAAATACCACGTAAGAAACTCACCGTGAATGTGCTGCCTATGCCGGGTTCACTCTCTACAGCTACTTTTGCACTGTGTTTATCGGCAAGTTCTTTTACCATGGAAAGGCCTATGCCTGTACTCGGTTTGCTTTTATCCTCATTAAATGAACTGAATCGTATAAAAAGATTTTTTAGTTTTTCTTTGCTAATGCCTGCTCCGTGGTCTTTTACCTGAACGGAAACTGATTTCTCGTCAGCTAAAATGGTTACAGCAATAGATTTTCCCGGAGGCGAAAATTTAAATGCATTTGAAAGCAGGTTCATAACAATTTTCTCAAAGCAGTCTGTATCAACCCAGATTTTGTCATTAGGAGCGTTGTTGTGAAATTCAAAACGAATGTGTTTTTCATGCGCAATATCGTCAAAGTTCTCGCATATTTCTTTTACAATATCGCCGGGGATAATTTCCTGTACCTTTAAATGGAGAAACTGAATTTTTCTGAAATCAAGGATCTGATTCACCAAACGCAGCATTCTGTTTGTATTGTGCGAAATTGTTTTGAGTTGTTTTTTTATATTTTCGGGCGTGTTAGCATCTGTCATTAAAAAATCAACAGGTGCAGTAATCATGGTTAATGGTGTGCGTATTTCGTGCGAAATGTCTGTAAAAAAGCGTAATTTCATATCGGACATTTTACGTTCAAGTTCCACGTTGCCACGTAACTGGTATATTGTAAATAATATTCTGACTGATAAGTACACTAATCCGCAAATAATTAAAAAGTACAATAAAAATGCCCAGCCCGTTTCCCAAATAGCCGGCAAAACTTCAATTTCCAGCATGCGTTCGTTCTCTATCCAGACACCTTTGCTGTTTGTCGATTTTACTTTAAAAATATATGTGCCTTTTGGTAGATTTGTATAATTGGCCGAACGTTGCTTTTGTACATAATTCCAATCATTGTCAAGACCTTCGAGCATATATGCGTATTGAATGTTTTCAGGATCGACGAAATCAAGCGCAGCATATTCTATTGTGATAAAGTTTTGTTTGTGAGTTAATTCTAATTTATTTATTGCATTTATATCCGACGATAATGGCGAATTTTCGTCACCTACTTCAACTGTTTTGTTAAACAACTGTAAGTTTGTGAAAGCAATATTGGGATTAAAATCGGTCGACAAGACACCTTCCGGTTTGAAGCGGATTATACCATTTGAAAACCCAATGATTATTTCGCTGGACTTAAGTTGCGCAACAGAAGCTTCGGAAAAATTGTTATTAACCATTACTCGCCTTATTTCAGCAAAGTTTTCGAAAATTTTACGTTCGGTATCAAAACGCGAAAGATTGTTCTCGCTACTTATCCATAGTTTTTTGTATTTGTCTTCAATTATTGCCAACGTTACGTCCGATGGTAAACCATCGGACATGGTGTAAGAACTAAATTTAGCAGGATATCCATCTTTATCGTATTCGGTAATTTGATTGATTCCGCCACCAAAAGTTGCTATGTATGTTTCATTTTTGCTGGTTTTGCAAATACCGTGTACATCGTTGCTTCGTAAACAATGTTTGTTGTTAGCTTCCTTGCTAAACATCCGAAAGCTAATATTTTCAGGCGAATTAAACTTTACCGGACACACTACGAGACCGGCCGTGCTACCAAAGTAAAGCTTATTATGCAGTCCCTCAGTTATATATCGTACTCTGTGAGCCGTTTCAATCGGGAAGTTTTTAAGATGATTTCGGTGGTTGATGAAACGTAATGTGCCATCAGTCTGTTGTTGTACGAGGTTAATACCACCTCCATAAGTTCCTATCCATATATGGTTTTCAGAATCATTAAATATACTATAAATATTATTGTCGGATATCCCATAAATATTCGATGTCTCAAACGTATAGTTTGTCATTTTACCTTTCGATAAATGAAAGATACCCTTTCCTTTAGTGCCAATCAGAATGTCGTTATTAGGCAATTGTAACATACAGTATACTATAGCAGGGAAATAGGCATTTGGTACGATTTTTCCTGATGTGTTCAAACATCCTAATCGCTGATTTTTGGTATTGAAAGCCGTCAGGCGACAATCTTTTGTTGATACCCAGAGTTGGTTTTGTTTGTCCTCATACACACACCTCACATCATTGGTTGTTGTGCTTCTGTCGGGTTTGTTTATTTGTTTTACATCGAATAAATTCCGGTCGAAAACCACTTTTTCTAAACCATGTGAACGGGTACACATCCATAAATTACCCTGTCGGTCGGAAAATGCTGAATGTAAAAGATTGGAGAATCGCCATTCTCCTGTACTCAAGGAGTTATAAAAAGGTTCAAGAGTTTCATTGGCAGGGTTATATAATGAGAATCCTCCACCACGTGGTTGCACCCAAATACGTCCCTGAATATCCTGAAATACCATTGTACGTGGAGGGAAGTAAAGGGTGGTTACATCGTCGGTTGATATCCGGTAGTACCTAAGCGAACCGGTTTTATGGTTGAACTTGTATATGCCTACATGTTCGGTTTCGAACCAGATATCATTGCCATTTAAAATAAATATCTCGCCCAGTTTGTCTGAATTAAGCGATTTGAGGCTTTTTGTGTTGAATTTTTGAAATGATTTTGATTTGATGTTATATAGTATAAACCCATCATTTTGTGTAGCAAAGAACAAATTGCCATTATACAATTTTTTTATTTGCGTCACTGATACTGTTGTGGGTAGCTGAAGAAGGTCAAATTTAGCATTTGCCTTATTATACACCCAAACATGTCCGTTTTGTGAGCCAAAGTATATCTGTTTATTTACTTCAAGTGCTGCAAAGAAATGCTGCATTTCTCTGCTTTTGTCGTCGTTGTTTTCATAAAAGAATGATTTCGTTTCGCTGTTATTTGCATAAACCAATGTTATGCCATTATTAGTGAGAAGCCAGTTGTTTTGTTCACTGTCTTCAATAATTGAGTAAATATTATCGCCCTTTATTT
>JBLIZK010000371.1:0-5598 GCA_048859825.1 Paludibacter sp. | reverse complement strand
CGATTTGGTTAAGAAAAATGCTGTAGATGGATTTACAACTGAGGCAAAGCCCATCCATTTGACACTTCCATCGGGCCAATAAGCCATAGGCCACTGCTGAAGCGGATATTCGTTTCCGTCGGTGTCTGTCAGTACAAAATTACGGGTAACCGAAACGGCTGATTTTTCGAATGGAACACCAAAACTAACAGGCGAAGCAGCCGAAGGTACTTTGCCAATCCAGCTTAATTTAACAGAATTGGCAGCACCTGTTACAAGCACTATTTGTAATAGAAGTAAAATTGCAACAAGCCGATTGTACATATACAGGCGATTTTATTCTTTGATAATTTTTTTAGAAGTCACTTTATCGTCGATTCGCATTTGCATCATGTATACGCCTTTTGGCAAATCACTTAAATTCAGTTCAAGGTATTGTTGATTTGAAAAAGCCTCAGAATGAACAGTTTTCCCCACTAAATCAGATACCGTTACAGCAACATCGGGAGCATTATTTTCCAGATGAATATTTAATACACCTTTGCAGGGAACCGGAAAGATTTTAGCATTTACTTCCACATTTTTCACTCCTGTAAGCGTTTTCACAGCAATAACTCCATCGGAATTGAATTTAGATAAATCCCATTCCAGTCCATCAGCCGGAGTAGCCGGTATGATTTGAGCCGGCAAACCTACTATATTACCATTCAATATTTTAAATGTATCGCCTGCGGCAAAAAGCGTTGAATTAACCGGATTCATCTCCAGATTTCCATTGAAACTAATGCCGGATGAAGAAGACAGAACATCCGTTTTTGCGTTCATTTTATCAATATCAATCACCAGAACAGAACCAGAATATAAATTAATCTGGTTAGCTACAGTAAAAGTACCAACCCCGTTTCCGGGTTGAATTATAGCACCATCATATGCATTTAAAACGCCTGATATACTCCCTGAGCCAGAAATTGTTCCATCTGTCTGAATTTCAACATCGCCGGTACCTAATCCGCTTCCCGTGCTGTTATTCACCATCAATGTACCTGAAACAATCGATGTTCCACCTGAGAAAGTATTGGCATTCGTTAGCGTCCAGGTACCCAAACCGGTTTTTAGAATACCAGCTTTCGCTCCTGTACCACTCACCTGTGTATCCGTAATTTTACCATTAAATGTTGAATTAGCATCGCGTGCACCTACTTCCCATATTACAGTACAAGTACCTGTGCCACCTGCGCCAAGAACTGCATTTGCACTACCGGTAAGGTCGCCTATTGGTACAATCACATTCGATGTAACAGGATACATCATTGTAACCAGGCTACTTAAATTAATCTTTGCCTTCGGAAATCCTTTTGTATTGTATACCTTAAAAAAACCACCATCGGCATCGGTAGTTATATTCAGAGTTCCTTCAAATTGAGATGCATCCGAAGCTAAAATCTGACTAGTATATGCTGTATAATAGTTTAAAGTTCCGGATCCGGATAGAGTACCATTAATCAATGAATTACCATCAGTAATAATACTCGCATTTGCACCCGCTGCCACAAATAGTTTCCAGTTAGAAGTATTAGAAGTGGTACGACTATCAAACATGGAAATGGCTCCGTACTGTAATATTATGCTATCGGTGCTGAGAGCCGAAGTATTCGCCACATCGGAGGTAAAAACGAGTGAGCCAGCTTTAATTGTTGTACTGCCGGAATACGTATTATTTGATGAAAAACTAATACGCCCATTCCCTTCTTTTACAAAGTTACCAGTTCCGGTTAGTTTCCCCGACATTGTAAGAACTGAAGAAGCATTGGAAACCGACAATGTACCCCCGTTTGCAGACAAAGTGATACTTCTGTCGGTAGAAGCCGAGACACCAATATAACTTAACTTACCTCCATTTAATTCAATATTTGTTGAAGAACTTGTAGCTGCACCGATTGGCGAAGCGATTCCACCGTTTGTAATTGTGGCAAATTCAATTGTGCCATTATTGACAATTGTTTTGCCTGTATATTTATTTGAATTATATAACGTTAACTTGCCGGAGCCGTTTTTAGTGAGTTTTGCGGTTCCATCAATTGCTCCGATTCCTGAAATCGAATAATTGTCAGTATTATCAAACAAAATGGATGCAGGTTTAACCGTCTCGCTAAGTATTACCGTTTTCACAGCTGCATTGTCATTGAATAATACGGAGTCGTTTGCAATAAAAACTTTAGCCACATCATCCAGTTTCCAGTTCAAAGTGGAATTATTGTCCCACTTAGTATCTACTGCTCCAGTCCACTCTAAAAATGAAGGCTCAGTTACTGTAAGAACAACTTTCCCCGATTGATTTTGGATGTTATAACTCAGGTAAGCAGGAATACCGGTAACTTTAGCCTTGGTTATGTCACCTGTTATTGTACCCGTACACTCAAACAATGTATATTTTCCCTTTGGCAAACTACCTCCTGAAGTGGAAATTGCAATAATTGAAGTAGATGAAATCGTCCAGTTTCCCTGAATGATTACCGAATCGTGTGCAGAAACGACAGCAGTATTTACCATAAAATCCAGTTCGTACGTGCGGCTTCCCGACTCTATCAGATTACCGGAAATTCGCAGTGTACCTACTGTACCCGCCTGACTGCCGGGAGCTAAAATAGTATTGGTATTTAACATAACATTTTTGCCAAATACGCCGCTCCCACCTAATTTTGAAAAGCCATATACTGAAACATTACTTTCGGAAAGGTTTCCATTGTTGTATAATTCACTCTCCCACACCGTAGTAGAGCCAGAATAAGAATTATTATTGTTCAGAGTTAGTTTTCCGACTCCTTTTTTCATTAGTTGCATTGTACCTGTCAGTTCCCCTACTCCATTTAATAATACATTGTAAGGAGAGTTTACTTTTACTGACTGAGGACTCAGGTTTTCTACAACATTTAAGGTTGCATCGGCTCCTGAAGTAATATCAAAAAGAACAGCTTCTCCATTTTTGAAATTCGTCTGATTATTCACACTATCAGTCCAGCCCACAGTTGTATTATTATCCCAAACGCCCGCATTTTTCCATCTCTTTTCATTAAAATAAGTATCGGAAACAGGTGCCACATCCATATCGTCGCCCACATAAAAACCTACATGCGGAGGTTGATTATAAGCAGTATTCTGCCAGGTAATACCAGCCCTGTACACCGCATCCTGCATCAGGGTATACATCCGATAATTGGTAGGAATGGCAGTTGTGAAGATACGTAAACGGGTATTATCGTCGGTTCTTAATATTAATTCTTCTCTCCAATCGCCCAATATATCAGCTGAGAGACATGGGTTTGATTTTGTACCATTTACAGAGCTACATCCAGTTGCCGACAAAAGGGCACCAACTCCATATTTCGTAATTGTATTGCCATCAAGCATTTCATCCTGCAAATCGCCATCCCAATATATTCTGAAATTCATTGAACCCTTTGTGGAACTTAACACCGAACCGGTTTTGGACATTGCTCCGGGCCCATGCGCACTCCACATTTCAAAACCTCTGTTTCCTCCTATTACATTTGCAGCCAAACCTCTCCCGTTATCGGTACCTGTATAAGTTCCCCAAATAATAACCCCGGTTTTAGCATCGTGCATTTCCTCGCCATAAGCCGCACCTGTTTCCTCATGTACATCCCACACTTCAAGTCCTTTGCGGTCCGGGTTTAAATCAGAAAGATGCATAGCGTCGCCATGTCCGAGACCGGTACGATACATAAATTTCCCATCATCGTTTACAGCGCCTGCTCCCCAAATAATTTCATCCTTTCCGTCGTTATCCACATCGCCAATACTCAGGTTATGATTTCCCTGCCCATACAAACCCACTCCTGAAGTAGTACCGGAATCGTAAAGCCAGCGATTGGTTAGTGTGCCATTTCGATAATCCCAAGCGGCAATTGTAGCCCGTGTATAATAGCCGCGACACATGATTATTGAAGGTAATTTCCCATCAAGATAGGCCGAACCGGCTAAAAATCTGTCGACGCGGTTACCATAACTATCGCCCCACGACGAAACAGTACCTCGGGCAGGATTATAAGCAGCTGTTGCCAATTCTTCGCCCGTCAAGCCGCTGAACACTGTCAGATATTCGGGTCCTGATAAGATATATCCGCTTGTATTGCGGTAATCGGTAGTGTGAGATGCTAAAGCAGCAGGCCCTTTTGATATGTAATTTCCCTTTCCATCTTTGGTTCCGGGAGCTGTTTTACACGCTATTTCAGCTTTTCCATCGCCATCATAATCGGCTACCTGAAATTGCGTATAATGAGCTCCGGCTCTGATATTTTTACCCAAATCTATGCGACATAAATGCGTACCATCGATTTTATACACATCAATAAACACATTGCCTGTATATCCGGATTGTGAATTATCTTTTGCATTGGATGGGTCCCACTTCAGAACAATTTCAAATTCACCATCACCATCCACATCACCCGTGCTACAATCGCCCGGCGAATATGTACAGGTAGTTGCATCGGGCATAGTCATTGAAGCCGGCACCGACAATACAATATCTTTGTAATTTGAAGTCCACGGAGTTATAGTTTGTGACTCGCCTGTTTCAACACCATTAACCACCGTTTTTAAAGTATAATTTACCGTAGTTATTTCACTATCGGTGTAGTTAGTGGATGTTGTAATAGGCGAAGCATTAATTTTGGAGCCATTTTTATAAATATTAAAGGCCACATTATCGGGATCGGAGCCCAAAAGACGCCACGATAAGAAAACCTGAGCAGCATTAACCCTGACAGCTACCAATCCGCGATTGAGACGTTCGGAAACACGCTGCGAGAAAATTGACGTGGAAAAGAAGAATAAAATGCAAATAAGTATTGCCTGTGCTTTTTTCATTTAGATAATTATTGATATAACTATACAAAATAACAAAAAAATCAGCAGGCAATAAATAGAATAATGTACCTATAGCATGTGCTATAGTTCAGTTTACCACTAAAAACGACTCTGGTTTACAGCAGAGACATTGTAAGTCTCTGATTTTTGTGTATTAAACTTTGTAATATAATATTCGTTACTCTTGATTGATTCACAAGCAACCCCTTTCACCTGTACAGGCACTTTAGTTATAATACAACAGGGTTCACCTGCATTTGAACGAATGGATGCAGCACTTAGTTTCCCGGATTTCCAGCTTATATTAATTTCAAAATTACCACGTGCTTTGAGTCCGCAAATTTCGCCATCAGTCCACGCATCGGGTAATGCCGGCAACAATCTGATTTCGGTGTCGGACGACTGTAACAACATTTCGGCTACTGCAGCCGTACCTCCAAAATTACCATCAATCTGAAAAGGAGGATGTGCATCAAACAAATTGGGATATGTACCTCCTCCGGTTTTTTTATCCGAACCGGTATACTTGTCGGGGTCGACATACCGAAGCAACTCACGGAACATTTTATAGGCTCTGTTACCATCCCATAGTCGCGCCCACAAATTAATACGCCATCCCTTTGACCAACCGGTGGTTTCGTCGCCTTTTATCTCCAGGGTTTTACGGCTGGCAGCCGCCAGTTCGGGAGTTGCCAGCGGACTAATATGAGTTCCCGGATGCAGGCCGAA
>JBLIZK010000370.1:0-8078 GCA_048859825.1 Paludibacter sp. | reverse complement strand
TTCTGCGAAGCTAATGTGGCTGCACGGCTTGCACGAGATACAGTACCGGTCATATCCTGGTAACTAAAATCCATTGATGAGTCGTCGAAGGTAGTATATCCGAGCGATGAGTTTATAATATCTACTCCTACACTGTCGGCAAACTCGGCTCCACTAGCCCAAAAATCGGTCTCACAAAGGTATTCTGTGGGACCATATTCAGTTCGGATAAGCCAAAAAGAGGCATGTGGCGCTGCTCCAAAGTAATTACCCGGAATATTACCGGCAATATAAGATAGAACATTGGCTCCATGAGAATCAGAATTGTAAATATTGGCTGTTTTTTCGGTAAAGTCTTTGGTGCCTAAAAGTCGATTTTGCAAACGTAAACTGTCGAAACCGCTATTGATATTTACATTCTTAAATCCGGCGTCAAGTACGGCAATTTTTATGTTTTTGCCGGTATAACCACTATTATGGAGGTAGTTTGCATTCATTTGTTTAAGAGGCGCATAGGCATACCCATAATTTATAGTGTCGGTGGTTACGCTTTTTACTTTTCGGGCAACATTATTTGTACCTGTATATAATCCGGTAAATTGTACGAATTCTACAAAAGATAGAGAACGAATGGTACTCATTATTGTCGAGTCGGTGGTTGTAACGGTAATTCCGTTAAGCCATTTGCTTTTTGCATGAATGCTTACGCCGTAATTCGCCACTTGATTGCAATAAAACGCACTTACAGGTAAATCGGTAGAATCAATAGCTATGTTATAACGCAAACGTCGCTCTATAGCAGCTGTCGACAGATATGCTGAAGGATTGGTTAGGGTATATGATGAATATGCCTTATTTTTGAACTGGATGTAGAAAAAGTACTTATTTGCAGACTTTAACTGAAAAGCTGCCATTAAAATACATATACTTAATATGGTGACTTTTGTTCTCATTTTTACAGGTAATGGTGGATTATGCAAATTTACAATATTTGCAACTAAATCGCTCTGAAAGTTTCTGTTTTTTTTCTATATTTGTGGGAGATTTTCCTGTTAAATATTTGTAATCATTCCATTCAACCATGAGCACCGACGAAATAATTGATGAAGAAGGCAACATAGAGCAGACCGAGGGCACCGATGAACAGCCAGAAAAAGTAGATGGCCACTCCAATTATAAAGTTCCGAAAATATCCGACGATGCTGTAAAACACCATTTGTCCGGAATGTATCAAAACTGGTTTCTGGATTATGCCTCGTATGTAATTCTTGAACGCGCTGTACCCGATATTTATGATGGTTTAAAACCCGTTCAGCGTCGTATTTTACATTCAATGAAACGCCTCGATGATGGCAGGTACAATAAAGTTGCCAATATCGTAGGTCATACAATGCAATTTCACCCACATGGCGATGCATCCATTGGCGATGCGTTAGTGCAGTTAGGTCAAAAAGATTTATTGATTGATTGTCAGGGTAACTGGGGTAACATACTTACAGGCGATGGAGCCGCTGCATCGCGATACATTGAAGCTCGCTTATCAAAGTTCGCACTTGATACGGTGTTTAACCCAAAAACCACAGAATGGAAAGCATCGTACGATGGCCGAAACAAAGAACCCATTGCTCTCCCGGTAAAATTTCCACTCTTGTTGGCTCAGGGGGTCGAAGGTATTGCAGTTGGTTTAAATTCAAAAATACTTCCGCACAACTTCAATGAGTTATGCGATGCTTGTGTGTCGTACTTAAAAGGCGAAGAGTTTGTGCTGTTCCCTGATTTTCAGACCGGAGGCTCCATCGACGTATCGAAATACAATGATGGTGAAAGGGGTGGAAGTGTGAAAATCCGCTCAAAAATAAGCAAAATTGACAATAAGACTCTGGCCATCACCGAGATTCCATTTGGAACAAATACTTCAAAATTAATTGATTCAATAATAAAGGCCAGCGAGAAGGGTAAAATAAAAATCCGTAAAGTAGATGATAATACATCGGAAAATGTGGAAATTTTAGTCCACTTACAGCCCGGTATTTCGTCCGATAAAACGATAGATGCATTGTTTGCATTTACCGATTGTGAATTGAGCATTTCGCCCAATTGTTGTGTAATTCATAACAATAAACCCCGTTTTATGGGCGTGAGCGAGATGTTACGCATTAGCGCCGAACATACCAAGGATTTACTTAAAGCTGAACTCGAAATTCAGAAGGCTGAGCTTCAGGAACAATTATTTTTTACGTCGCTCGCAAAACTATTTATCGAAAATCGTATTTACAAGGACAAAGGATTTGAGGAAAGTAGTTCGCAGGAAGAAGTAATACTACATATTGATAAGCGACTTGAGCCGTTTAAGAAGGACTTTATACGTGAAATCCGTCGCGAGGATTTTGTGAAGTTGCTTGAAATAAAAATGATGCGTATTACGCGTTTTGATAGCGATAAAGCAAATGACACCCTGATTGCAATTCAGAAAAAGATTGATGAGGTGAATTATGAGTTGGATCATTTGGTTGATTATACCATTTTTTGGTTCGAAGGCTTGAAAGCCAAATACGGAAAAAATTATCCGCGGCGTACTGAAATCCGGAATTTCGAAACAATTGTTGCTACAAAGGTAGTTGAAGCAAACGAAAAGTTATACGTAAATCACGAAGAAGGCTTTATAGGGACATCGTTGCGCAAAGATGAATATGTATGTAATTGCTCGGATATTGATGATATTATTATATTCTTCAAAGACGGAAAATACAAAATTGTGAAGGTGGCCGATAAACTTTTTGTGGGTAAAAATATACTTCATCTGGATGTATTTAAGAAAAACGACAAGCGTACAATTTACAACGCAGTTTACCGCGATGGTAAAACCGGCCCGTACTACATCAAACGTTTTGCCGTAAATGGAATTACCCGTGATAAGGAATACGATGTAACTCAGGGGACAGCAGGCTCCAAGATTATATACTTTACGGCAAATCCGAATGCTGAGGCCGAAGTTATTAGAGTGGCTTTAAAACCAAAACCACGTCTGTTTAAGTTAGTGTTCGAAAAGGATTTTAGCGATATAGCCATTAAAGGGCGTCAGTCAATGGGTAATTTGCTTACAAAAAATGATGTGCAGAAAATAGCCCTTAAACAAAAAGGTGGTTCTACGCTTGGCGGACGTCAGGTTTGGTTCGATAGAGATGTACTTCGGTTGAACTATGATAATCGCGGTGAATACCTGGGTGAGTTTTTAAGCGACGATTTGATATTGGTGGTTTCATCGAAAGGAGATTATTATACTTCGAGTTTTGATTTAAATAATCACTACGAAAAGGATATTTTGGTAATTGAAAAATTCGACTCCAATAAAGTGTGGACGGTTGCCTTGTGGGACGCTGAACAAAAGTTCTATTATTTGAAACGTTTTCAACTGGAAGCCAGTCAGAAATTGCAAAATTTTCTGGGCGATAACAAAGATTCGCGCTTAATGCTGATGTCTGATGCTGATTATCCACGGTTCGAAGTGGTATTTGGTGGAACTGACGCATACAGAGAGGCGTTGGTAGTTGATGCCGATGAGTTTATCGGAGTTAAGAGCTTCAAAGCGAAAGGAAAACGTCTTACCACATTCGATGTTGAACAGATTAATGAACTGGAACCGATACGATTCAAAAAAGAAGCAGAGGCAGAAGATGTTCCAACAGTGATTACAGAGGAGGATGAACCTGCGTCCGACTCAAAGGAAATGTCAGTTGAAACAGATGACACATCGCCCGGCACTGAAACTAATGCAAAGAACGATGAAGATAGCGTACAATTATCGTTGTTCTGAGAAATAATTTAAATAAGTGCCTGTGTGAATCAACTCAGGCATTTGTTTTATATCACAATCAAAATGTAACTATATATGTCAACATTTAAATCTTTCGCTTCAAAACTATTGCTTTTAGCAATCCTATTGCAAATAAGCTCGTGTACTACTTTGAAAACAGGTACGAAAAAAGCACCATATGCCAAAAAATTTGCCGATTCAGAAATGCATCGTTTCCCGAAAGCCTATCAGCTCGACCATGGTAAGCGACTTTATTTTGGCTATTCACAGGGGCTTGGAGCTTTGGCCATGCTTAAAATGTGGAAAACCACTGGCGATAAAAAGTATTATCACTACGTAGAAGAATGGACCGACAGTCTTATAAATGATAAGGGCGAAATTTATCTTTATCATGCTGATACATATAATATTGACTATGTGAATTCAGGAAAAGTGCTGTTTGATGTCTATAAAACTTCAAAAAATCCGAAGTATAAATTGGCCATGGATTTGCTTATTAAGCAATTGGAAACTCACCCTAAAACATCGGAAGGTGGATATTGGCATAAATTAATTTATCAGCATCAAATTTGGCTCGACGGTATTTATATGGGTTCGCCTTTTATGGCGCAGTATGGCCGCGAATTTAATCAACCGAAGTGGATTGACGAAGCTATCCATCAGGTAATACTTTGTTATAATAAAACATACGATGCTAAAACCGGTTTGAATTACCATGCATGGGACGAAAGTAAATCGCAAAAATGGGCCAACCCTGAAACCGGTCAGTCGCCTAATTTTTGGGGCAGGAGCATGGGCTGGTTTTTTATGGCCACGGTTGATGTGCTTGATTTTGTACCCGATAACCACCCTAAACGAGCAGAACTGATTGCTATTTTGAAGAAACTGACAGCGGCAGTTACTCCTTATCAGTCGAAAGACGGACTTTGGTATCAGGTGATTGATATGGGCGGAAAAGAAGGTAATTATGAAGAAGCGTCGGTTAGCTCCATGTTTATGTATTCCATCGCCAAATCGGTAAACAAAGGATATGTGGATAAAAAGTACTCTACTGTTGCCGAAAATGCATTTAACGGATTGAAAAATAAACTTATCGTACTGACTAAAGAGGGTGATTTATCTCTTACGAAATGTTGTGCTGTAGCTGGCTTGGGGGGTAATCCGTATCGCGATGGCAGTTACGAGTACTATATTAATGAGCGTATCCGCGATAATGATGCCAAGGCTACCGGTCCTTTTATAATGGGATGCATTGAGTTGGGTAAATAAAGTTGTATAAAAAAGTTGCTTTAATTGGTTTGTCAGATAAGTTCGAGGGTGTTCCAATTCACTTTTGCATGAACTTTTGTACAGAATAATTTGAAATTATGCATTTTCATATTGTATCTTAAATTTCGGTTTGATGAATTAATCTCAAATGTGTAGATTTGCTTGAGAAAATTTTTATAATATGAAAAAATCAATCATTTTTTGCCTCCTGTCTACTTTTTTTATTCTGCTTAAAGCACAAAATACCGAAACTATTTACCTTTCGGGTACAGGTTTGAACGACGAAAAAATCTGGAAATTTTACTGTTCGGATGGAATGAACAGCAAAAAGTGGAGCAAAATAAAAGTGCCTGCCCAATGGGAAGTACAAGGCTTTGGCGAATACACTTACGGACGATGGTATAAGGCCGGAATGAAAACCCCGAGTATGGAATTTGGACTTTACGAATATAGTTTTAAAGTTCCGGCTGCGTGGAAAGGTAAAGTGGTACGCATTGTTTTTGAAGGAGCAATGACGGATACCGAAGTGAAACTGAACGGACAATTAGCCGGATCAGTACATCAGGGAGGATTCTACCAGTTTTCGTACGATATTTCTGATAAGCTTAAAATAGGTGCTACCAATAAACTGGAGGTAAAAGTATCGAAACACTCCGACAATAAATCAGTAAATGCGGCCGAACGCAGAGCCGATTGGTGGCTTTTTGGTGGCATATATCGCCCGGTTTACCTTGAAGCAAAACCTGCGGCTCACATCGAACGCATAGCAGTGAATGCCAAAGCCGATGGTATGTTGGCGGCACAGGTGTTTACATCGAACCTGGAGGCTGGTTATAAAATCAAGACAAGTATTCGTCCGTTAAACGGCAACGAAAACTTTCAGCCCATAGTATCAAGCCTAAAAACAGGCACCGAACAAAGCATACAAGCATCGTGGAGTGGAGTAAAAAACTGGGATAATGAACATCCAAATCTTTACCTGCTTCAGTTGGAATTACTTAACCCCGAATTAAAGGTTGTTCATATTTATACTGAACGGATAGGATTCAGAACCATTGAGTTTCGTAAACAGGATGGAATTTATGTGAATGGCACGAAAGTAGTACTAAAAGGTACAAATCGTCATTCTTTTCATCCTGATGGTGGTCGAACCACCAATAAATCCATCAGTTTACAGGATGTAAAACTGCTTAAAGAGATGAACATGAATGCTGTACGTTCACATTATCCGCCTGATAAACATTTTCTGGATGTGTGCGATTCTCTTGGCTTATTCTACCTCAACGAGTTAGCCGGTTGGCAAAATTCATACGATACTGAAACTGGAAAAAAACTTGTGAAAGAAACTGTTATCCGTGATGTAAATCATCCATGTATCATTATCTGGAACAATGGCAACGAAGGTGGGTGGAATACGGCTCTTGATTCTGAATTTGCAAAATACGATCCGCAAAACCGGCATGTCACTCATCCCTGGGCCGACTTTAATGATTTGGATACGCATCACTATCCGGCCTATCAAACCGGTGTGGCGCGCTTCACCAATGGTTTCAAAGTTTTTATGCCAACTGAGTTTGCTCATGGTATGTACGATCAGGGTCATGGTGCCGGAATGGAGGATTTTTGGCTGAAATACACACAAAGTCCGCTTTTTGCTGGTGCATTTACATGGTCGTTTTCCGATGAAGCTGTGAAACGGAACGACCGTTCAGGAAAACTTGATTCGGATGGATTTAATGCTCCTGATGGTGTGGTAGGTCCTTATCGCGAAAAGGAAGGGAGTTTTTATACTGTTCGCGAAATTTGGTCGCCGGTGTTGATACGTCCGTTTATGGTAACTCCTTCGTTTAATGGCGAAATATTTGTGAGCAACGAATATCTTTTTAGTTCTTTAAAAGGGCATGTATTGAAATATCGTATTAGTAAAATAGGTTCTCCTTTAACAACAGTTCAAAAAACTGTCATTGAACAGGGACGCATTTCACTTCCGGCCATTTCCAGAGGCGAAACTGTAAAAGTAAAAATTCCGGTTTCTGAAAAGTTCTTTACGGCAAATGTATTGGAACTTGAGGCTTTTGACGCTGCCGGAACTCCGGTTTGTAACTGGTCGTACCCAATTCAGTTGGCAAATGCTTACTATAAATCGGAAAACAACGCTTCTGCAGATTCGGATAAAGCAACATTTATTCAATCCGATTCAATTATTACACTTCGGGCATCCGCTGTACAGGTTTGTTTTAATACGAAAAGCGGACTCATTACATTGGTACAAAACAGTAAAGGCACTGTCTCATTTAATAACGGTCCCATAGCAGTAGGTATGAAAGTGAAAGTGAAAGATTTTGAGGTACGTCAGGAAGGTGCTAATGCTGTATTGTGCATGCGCTATTTGGGTGGAATTGATTCTATTCGCTGGGAAATAACGCCCAATGGCTTATTAAATATGTCGGCTATCATGTTAAATAGAGCTTCAGGCGGCACAGGTTTCGACGATTCGTTTATGGAGGAAAATATCACGAATCTGGGAATTACCTTTTCGTGTCCCGAAAAAATTGTAAAAGGGATGCAATGGTACGGTCGGGGTCCGTTCAGAGTGTGGAAAAACAGAATAAAAGGAACGCATTACGGGCTTTGGGATAAGGATTATAACAATACTATAACCGGCGAAAGTTTCGAGAATCTGGTTTATCCCGAGTTTAAAGGATATCATGCAAATTTGTATTGGGCCACATTACGAACAACGGAAGGCAATTTCAGTATTTACAGTCAAAGCGATGGTATGTTTTTCAGAGTGTTTACACCGGAAGAGCCCCATCGGAGACAAAATGGCGAGAATACGATGCCCGATTTTCCTACTGGTGATATCTCATTTTTGTATGAAATACCTGCAATCCGTGATTTTAAGCCTATACCGCATCTTGGCCCTTCAAGTCAACCTGCTTCTGTTCGTATAAAAAAGGGCGACGAAGGTATCAGTATGAAATTAAGTTTTGATTTCAGAAGTAAGTAATGAGTT
>JBLIZK010000369.1:0-2323 GCA_048859825.1 Paludibacter sp. | reverse complement strand
CAGTTAACATAGCAGTAAGAAAAAATCGTATTTAAATTATTTATTATCAGGCAAACTGTTCAATATCCTCTTTTGAAACAGGGTTAGCGCCCAGAATGATTAAACGTTCGACCACATTCCGAAGTTCACGGATATTTCCTGTCCAGGAGCGCTTTTGTAACATTTCGAGAGCTTCAGCGCTAAACTGACGTAATTGTGTCCCGTTTTCAGCACAAATTATGTCGCAAAAATGCTCTACCAAAAGTGGTATATCTTCTTTTCGCTCGTCGAGCGATGGTACATGTATTGGAATTACACTGAGGCGATGATAAAGGTCCTCCCGAAAATTCCCGGCCTCAATTTCGTTTTTCAGGTTTTTATTGGTCGCAGCCAGTACTCTCACATTCACTTTAATGCTTTTGTCGCTACCAACCCGCGTAAGTTCATTTTCCTGAAGTACACGCAATACTTTTGTTTGTGCCGAAAGACTCATGTCGCCAATTTCGTCCAGAAAAATTGTACCACCGTCGGCTTGTTCAAATTTACCTATACGCTGTTTAATCGCTGAAGTAAAAGCTCCTTTCTCGTGACCAAATAATTCGCTCTCAATCAATTCAGAGGGAATTGCAGCACAATTAACCTCTACAAACGGTGCTGCACTTCTGCCGCTTTGTTCGTATAGCAACCGGGCAACCACCTCTTTGCCGGAACCATTTTCACCTGTAATAAGCACTCTGGCATCCGTAGGAGCTACTTTTTCTATCATCAGGCGGAGCTTTTCAATGGCCGGCGACTGCCCAATCATTTTGTGACGTTTGGCTATTTTTTTTCGAAGCGTTTTCGTTTCATTCGTTAACTGACTTTTATCCAGCGCATTGCGAACAGTAACTAATAAGCGATTTAAATCGATGGGCTTTTCAATAAAGTCGAAAGCGCCCTTTTTAAGGCACTCAACGGCTGTTTCAATATTTCCATGCCCCGAGATCATCACTAAAGGCGCTTCAACTTCCTGTTCCTTCAATGCCGAAAGTAATTCGATACCATCCATTTCCGGCATTTTTATATCCGAAAAAATAACATCGTACACATTCGATGTGGCCAAATCGTAACCTACACGTCCGTTTTCGGCCAACTCAACCTGATGCTTTTCGAATTCCAACACATCCTTTAATGTGTTTCGAATACTTCTTTCGTCGTCGACTACAAGAATTCTGGCCATTTATCAACGTTTGGTTTTATCAATTACAATACCGTAAGCTGCAATTCCTTCGTGAAAATAAGATTGCGCACCGGCAGGCTAATATGTACGAGCCAGTTTGGCCATTTTTATACCAGTTTTATGCAATGGATTTGCTTCATAATATTTTGTCCAGCCCTGACCTCCGGGAGCTGATGCACCAATAAGTTCAGGACTTCTGTAGGCCCAGTAAACTTTATTAGATACATTATCCACAGTAATTCCCGTAATATACATGTGCTCATCATCCACTGGCGAATCATCAATACGTTGAGGATTTGTACCATCCATGTTCGAAACCCAAAGACCCACTTTATCAACAGGTGCAGTAACTGAAAAATATATTTTGGTATTAATTTCGTCGATAGTAAATGCTCTGATGGCAAAACCGGTTAATATCGCCCCTAATGCAGGAACTGTACCTGTTCCGGTAACATTCGATGTAAGAATATCCGATTTAATGAAACGGTAAATACCTTTTCCGGAACCGCCTTTGGCCCAGTAATACACACCATCGAACACCTGAATTCCTCCGCTATACTGGTCGTTTGCCAATCCGTTACCAAAATATCCTAAACGGTTGGGTTTTACCAGATAATAAGGAACAGCAGTTTGAGCATCCTCACTGCCAGCCCATTGGAAATCACCCAAAACAGTACTTACCGGCGATGAATACACAAATTGACTATAGTCGGTCCATAACACATTCCCGTTAGCAACTGTTCCGTTGTAAAAACCATTGTGGCTAAATGTATTCCGGTTATTAACGAGTTCAGTAACATTATTAGTGGACAAATCAACTTTGCGTATATTTCCACCATCGCTTCCGGTGGCTGAAGTTGAAGTGCTTATTGTTTTCCCCTGATCAAATATATATAGACTTGTAGCATCCACACTCAAATTAAAAGGTGAACTTCCGGAACTTACAGGTAAAGTAACGTATTCCTCAACTCCATTCTCGAATATACGCTGACGAAGAATATTTCCACCTTTCTGAGCAATGAGTAAGCTTTGCGATTTGGCATCTTCCACTTTGAATTCAACAGAATCTTTGTAGGTAGAGTCGCCTACAACTACTGTAATTTTAACTTTTTCGTTCGCATTCAG
>JBLIZK010000368.1:0-2305 GCA_048859825.1 Paludibacter sp. | reverse complement strand
TTACCCCCTGCTTCATTATCAGAAGATTGGGAAATATGAGGGAGCGACGATGGAGAACCTTCGAACACTACCTGACCTCCTTTGCGACCGGCAAATGGCCCAATGTCGATAATATGGTCAGCAGCGTGCATAATTTCTTCGTCGTGTTCCACTACAACAACTGTATTGCCGAGGTCGCGCAATTGCTTGAGCACTTTTATCAGCAAATGCGTATCGCGCGAGTGCAAACCAATGCTTGGCTCATCGAGAATATAAAGTGAACCGACCAAACTACTTCCCAACGAAGTGGCAAGGTTAATTCGCTGACTTTCGCCACCCGACAGGGAATTCGACAAGCGATTAAGCGTAAGATAACCTAAACCCACATCAAGTAAAAACTGAATGCGATTATTTATTTCCAACAGAAGCCGTTTACCAACAGCCGAATCGTTTTCGTCAAGTGCAAGTGTATCAAAAAACTGCTTCAATGCCGATACAGGCATTAATACCAGTTCCGAAATAGACCGATTTGCAATTTTTACGTACGATGCTTCTTTTTTAAGTCGGCTGCCTTTGCAATCGGGACAGGTAGTTTTGCCACGATAGCGTGCCAGCATTACCCGGTACTGAATTTTGTACTGATTATCTTCCAGCATTTTAAAGAAGGCATTCAAACCTTCAAAATAGCGGTTGCCAGTCCACAACAACTCCCGCTGTGCATCAGTCAACTCAAAAATGGGTTTGTGTATCGGAAAACCAAACTTATCGGCATTATGTATCAATTGTTTCTTATACTCACCCATTACTTCGCCACGCCAACACATTATAGCATCTTCAAATACCGAAAGTCCTTTATTGGGAATTACCAAATCTTCGTCGATACCAATTACACGTCCAAAACCTTCGCAGGTAGGGCAAGCTCCCAGCGGACTATTGAAACTAAATGTGTGAACGGTAGGTGTTTCGAACTGCATGCCATCGGCCTCAAAACTTTTTGAAAAACTCAACCTAACGGACTGAGGCTCTTCAGCTCCCCTCTCTCCGGAGGGAGGGGTTGGGGGTGTGATAGAGAGAATGCAACTCCCTTTGCCTTCGTAAAATGCCGTTTCAACCGAGTCGGTCAACCGGCTGATTCCTGTGGGAGAATGATCCACCGTAAGCCGGTCAATTATTAAGGCTACCGATGGATTTTTAGCCAAGGCTGTTTCGTTATCTATAGCTTCCTGCAAGCGCATTATTTCGTTGTTCAGCTCCACGCGACTAAAGCCCTGCATCAACAAACTTTGCAGTTCATCTTTTAGTGTTCTGTCGGTCGAAGATACAACAGGCGCCAAAACCAGCAACCGTGTGTCTTCGGGGTACGCAAGGGCGGCTTCCACTACATCGCCCGCTTCGTGTTTTTTAACTTCGTTTCCGCTTACAGGCGATATCGTTTTACCAATGCGGGCATACAGCAGTTTCAGGTATTCGTAAATTTCGGTGGATGTCCCCACCGTAGAACGCGGATTGCGGGTGTTTACTTTTTGCTCAATGGCTATTGCCGGCGGAATACCTTTTATGTAGTCCACTTCGGGCTTACTCATACGTCCCAGAAACTGCCGGGCATATGCCGACAAACTCTCAACGTATCTGCGCTGGCCTTCGGCATATAAAGTATCAAATGCCAGTGATGATTTTCCTGAACCTGATAAGCCAGTGATTACAACCAGCTTATTCCGTGGAATTTCCACATCAATGTTTTTCAGGTTGTGCACACGGGCGGCTTTTATTTGTATATTTCCTTTGTCGGACATAGTTTGAAGTGCTGATAATATACTATGCTGTGTTGCATAAAATAAGTCTGCAAAGATACAAAATAGAAGCCAAAAAAAGAGGATAGTTACCTATCCTCTTTTGTGCATTGTGTATATGAAATTCCTATTATTTCATCATTGGTTCAGCCAATACCATTTTATCCAGTTTAACAGCACCATTTTCGAAAGTAGTACGTTTTACGTATACACCATTCGAAGGTGTTTTTACCTTTAAACCATTTACAGTAAAGTATTCTACCGATTTAACAGTTGCAGTTGCATCAATTGGCTTAACAGCGGTTGAAGGCAAAGTAGCTTTAGTAGAAGGAACTGGTAAGCCAGCCAAAATATAAACTGCATTTCTCCAAATGGTTAAACCATTATCAGTGATATTTTTACCAGCATTAGCGCAAATTGCACCGAAATTCATACCTAAGAAAATACCTCTTGACATCAATGTCTCAGTATCAACACTGGAATTAGCAGACACATCATTTATACAAACATTAGATGTTGTACTTGCTTGCAAAACT
>JBLIZK010000367.1:0-4518 GCA_048859825.1 Paludibacter sp. | reverse complement strand
ACACCGGACTTTCCACTTCGCATTTCAGTTTACTTTTTAAACAAAAAACAGGATTTTCACCACTCAATTATTTCAATCAGTTAAGAATACAATCGGCTTGTCATCAACTTGATTTCAGCACATTAAGCATTACACAGATTGCTAAAATGACAGGATTCGACGACCCGCTGTATTTCAGCAGGCTATTTTCAAAAATTATGGGCTGTTCGCCAACCAAATACCGCAAAAGTAAAAAAGGATAATCACTGAATAATATTTTGCTGGTTACGCATCTATTTGTAATTTTGCATCACAAAAAAATCAACTTTATAATGAAACGCGTTTTATCAAAACTGGCTGTAATCGCCATTGTGGCATTTACCATAAGTTCATGTAAATCGGCTCTTCAAATTGAAAAGCCGCACGAATCGTACCTGCCCTCTACGCTGGCTCCGGCCAACTCAGATTTACCTCTTAGAGTTTCTATCGACGTTAAAAAACTGGAAGCAGCCGTTAACAAAAAATCGAACGGGCTTATATTCCAGGGAGATAAACTGAACAACCAGGATTTGAGTGTAAAAATATGGAAAGCTCAGAATTTTACATTCACCGTAAAAAACAACGTAATTGAATACCGTGTACCTTTAAAATTATGGACCCGTTTTGCCTGGACATACGAAAAGTTTGGGGTAAAGGTGGGCGATAATTATGAAGCAAATGGCAGTATAGCACTTAATTTTAAAACCACTGTGGCTATTGACAAAAACTGGAAAATGGTAGCCAGTACTGCATCGAATGGTTACGAATGGATAGAAACACCCAAACTTAACGTTGTAGGTGTAAACATTCCGGTAGGACCCATAGCGAATATTGCTCTGCAAAAAAGCCAGAAAATGATTACTGACCAAATTGACCAGGCATTGACCGACATGGTTGATTTAAGGAAATATGTAAACATGGCCTGGACCGAAGCACAAAAACCAATGCAGGTAAATGCCGAAAACAATATCTGGTTACGGTTAACACCCAAAGATATATTTGTATCGCCATTTCAGACAGTGGGCCAAAATCTGAATGTAGCTATTACACTGCAAACTCAAATTGAATCGTTTGTGGGTGTAAAACCGGCTGCTAATGCGCCTATGGCACTGCCTCCTTTCAAAATTGCCGTAAAACAGCCTCAGGAATTTAACCTGAATATTGCCGCCGATGCTACATACGATAAAATTTCGGAAATGGCAAAATCACAATTGGTTAACAAGACTTTTACCGAAGGTAACAAAAGCATTACCATTACCGATTTGTCGATATTTGGCAGCGAAGGGAAACCCGTTTTTGTGGCCGATGTTACAGGCTCACTTAAAGGACGAATCTATTTTACGGGAGATTTGGCATACAATGCCGAAAAAATGGCGGTAGAAGTACAAAACCCGGCTTTTGATGTAAAAACTAAGAATGCGTTGGTAAAATCGGCAAGCTGGCTACTCAATGGTCTGATTATCAAAAAAATTACACCATACCTCACCTACCCCGTAAAAACAGAAATTGAAAATTTGAAAGCCGAAGCCAACAAAACACTCAGCAACTACAAGATTATGGACGGGGTTTCGCTCAGCGGAAAAATGAATTCGGTTACTGTAAAAAGTCTGGACATGGTTCCGGGAGCAATCAGACTTAACGCTAACGTACGCGGAAATATCGCGCTTAAAGTTAATGAACTAAACTTCTAAGCAACTATCACAAAACAAAGCAGGGATGACTAAAGTGAGTCATCCCTGCTTTGTTTTTGTGGAAACTACTTTTTCAGGAAACAGGTTTTCAGGACTATACTGCTACCATCAATTTTACAATCCACTTCCTCAGGATCCTCAGTGAGGCGAATACTTTTCACTTTTGTGCCACGCTTAATTACCATTGATGAGCCACGCACTTTCAGGTCTTTGATTACAGTTACAGCATCGCCATCCATCAGTTCGGCACCGTTGCTGTCGCGGGGAGTCGTGTCGGCCACGGCTTCCACTGCATTAGCGTCCCATTCGTGTCCGCAATCCGGACAAACCATCATTGTGCCATCAAAATAAGTATTGTCCATGTTACACACCGGACATACCGGAAATTCATTCATATATAGTCTGTTTTTAAAATTGAAATTCAATTGGGGACACAAAAGTACAAAACATATTTAACAATAACATGTTAAATATGAATACTAAAACTGTCAGCAAACTTTTTACGTGCAAAATTCGTTACTTTTGCATAATTGCAATGTTAATGTATTGAATTGTATTTGCCCCAAAATAAACTTATTCGATTTCCCTTTACTGTATTTTGTTATCAAATTTCTAACTTCTAATTATAAAAATATGAGCATTTTAAAAGAATTCAAAGATTTTGCCATGCGTGGCAATGTAATCGACTTAGCAGTGGGTGTAATAATTGGTGGTGCATTTGGCAAAATTGTTGCATCGCTTGTAGCCGATGTGATTATGCCTCCGATAGGGCTACTGATTGGAGGAGTTACTTTTACCGATTTGAAATGGGAAATGAAAGCTGCCGAAGTTGTAGATGGTGTAGAAAAGGCTGCCGTAACCCTGAATTATGGTAATTTTTTACAGGTTACCTTTGATTTTGTGATTGTAGCATTTGCTATATTTATGTTTATTAAGGGTATTAATAAATTGAACAAGAAAAAAGAGGAAAAGACAGAGACAACTCCGGTTGCTCCTGCTCCTTCAAAAGAAGAGCTTCTGCTAACCGAAATTCGTGACATTCTGAGAGATAAAAAATAGATTTGTTTAATTAAGTTACAATATCGTATAAAAATATTTTGCGAAACAACAAATTACTCAGATTAAACCCTTTACATTATCAATGCTGAACGATGTTTTTTCTTTTAAATCGACCCAAACAAATACAATTTTGAATGAAATGTATTACTTTTGCCACTACAAGTCAATTTAAATAGCAAATACCGATTGGCTAAACGTTTACATTTATAACCAAATAAAGAGAAAAATGAAAAAGAATTTATTATTTGTGCTATCTGGCATCGTATTTACCTTCCTGCTTAGTGCCTGCGACGACAAAAACAGTAATGACCTCGACGAAAATCTTGCATTTTCAAAACTAAGCGTAGAGGAACAAAAGCAAAAAATTGAACAGAACGGCATTGACATGGCCAATGCCATGGACGGAATGTCCGACACAAAAGCGATGCAGGCTATTATGCACTTTAATATGCTCAACGAAGAAGATGATGTATATTACAGTAACTCCATCAGCTATTTTGCAAAATCAGTTAGTAAAAAACCGGAATTTGCACTTCAAAAAGCAATTAAAAAATCACTTAGTGACGATGAATCGGAATGGGGCGAATTCACCTACGATTTCAGCACTGGGGAATTTAAAAAAACGGCAAACTATACCAATAAAATAGTATATAAATTTCCGGCCGACTCACTCAGTACTACCAATAACGCTGTATTCACTTTAAACTATACAGAGTCCGATGTACTTATGCCTGATAGTGAAACCTACTTCCCGGCAAGTATCGTTTGTTCGTTGGCCATAAATGGAAAAGCTGTATTATCTGGCTCATTTACTGCCTCATACAAAAACGACTATACTCCGACAAGCGTAAAAGAAACCCTTATTATCGACAATTATAGTGTTCTTTCATCAATATCCAACGACACAAAAAAACTTACGCAATCATTTGAAATTAAAAAAGATAATAAAACCATCATTAAAAATGAATCGGAATTGCAGGGTAAATTAACCATTGACGACGCACAGAATAATCCGAATGAATCTTTGGAAAGTTTTGTAGTGTCGATGCAATTAATGAACATAGCTATAAAAGGTGGCTCCACTAAACTAAGCGATTTAATCAGCGAAATAAATAGTATTGATGATGAAACACTATCCGATCAGCAATATATGGAGCAAGAAGCCGCAATCCTGAATAAATACATGGTATGCTACGCTTATTTCACCGACGATAAAACTAAATTTGCTGATGTAGAGTTTTATGTAATCGAGAACGAAACAACTGAGCCTGTTTTCAATTGGGAAACTTACGAATACACTTACGAAACTGTTATGGAATACGAACTTGCGCCCCGTTTGGTATTAAGTGATGGCTCAAAAATGTCGATTGAAGAGTACTTTGAAACAGGATTCGATGATTTAGCTGATGAAATTGAAGATATGCTGAATAGTCTTAAAACTGAGATAAGTAGTAACTAATAATAAAACAATCCAAAACATACGATTTTACATTGCGTTTTTAAAAGGAGAAGCATCTTACGGGTGCTATCTCCTTTTTTTCGTAGAATATTTGAATTTTTACCATAATAAAACCAATTTATCGCACCATCGGTGCAAAAAAAAAGAGTAGTTTTGATGTTGTAAATTTTAATAGTATAAATAATGAAAAGATTCCGAAGCATTTTATTATTATCAATTCTGTTTTCAAGCACTATTCTGGCACAACATAAGCCTGATTTTGTGGTAGCTGCCGATGGAAGTGGCGATTTT
>JBLIZK010000366.1:0-2476 GCA_048859825.1 Paludibacter sp. | reverse complement strand
ATTAACGGCAAAAGTGACAGGAGGAACCAGCATTTATAAAGATGGAGTATTATCGGTCGAAAATGCGAATGAAGCTGTTTTGTATGTATCGATAGCCACCAACTTTGTGAACTATAAAGATATATCAGCTGATGAAAAATTACGAGCAAAAACCTATCTCGACAAAGCATTAAAAGTAGATTACAATACTGCCAAACGCACGCATACTGACTACTTTCAGCAGTTTATGAAACGATCATCGCTCGACTTAGGCCCTAACCTATCGACCGAGACTACTGATATGAGGGTAGAAAATTTCGCAAAAACGAACGATGCCCATCTCGTAGCTACTTATTATAAATTTGGGAGATATCTATTGATTTGTGCATCGCAGCCCGGCGGACAGGCAGCTAACCTTCAAGGCATCTGGAACGACAAAATGTTTCCATCGTGGGACAGTAAGTACACATGCAATATCAATCTTGAAATGAATTACTGGCCTGCAGAAGTAACAAACCTTACTGAATTGAACGAACCATTGTTTCGATTAACAAAAGAAGTAAGCGAAACTGGCGCCGAAACAGCACGTATCATGTACGGAGCCGACGGTTGGGTGTTGCATCACAACACGGATATATGGCGCATTACAGGGCCGGTAGACCGCGCTCCATCGGGCATGTGGCTCGCTGGCGGCGCCTGGCTAAGTAGCCATTTATGGGAACATTATTTATACACTGGCGATAAGGAATTTTTAAAATCGGTTTATCCCACCATTAAAAATGCAGCTTTATTTTTCGATGAAATAATGGTAATTGAGCCGGTACATAAATGGTTGGTGGTAGCACCATCAAGTTCGCCCGAAAATGTACATGCCGGTAGCGGCGGAAAAGCAACTACAGCGGCCGGGGTAACAATGGACAATCAGTTGGTTTCAAACCTATTCAACATCGTGATTGAAAGTTCGAAAATACTGGGAGTTGATGCTGAATTTGCAGACAAACTGAAAACAAATATTTCAAAAATGCCTCCGATGCAGGTGGGTCGCTGGGGACAATTGCAGGAATGGATGCACGATTGGGACGATCCGAAAGACATTCACCGACATGTATCGCACCTATGGGGCTTATACCCCGGAAATCAGATTTCCCCATTCCGAACTCCTGAATTATTTGAAGGTGCCCGTACATCACTTATTGCTCGTGGCGACCCATCAACAGGCTGGAGCATGGGCTGGAAAGTATGTTTGTGGGCCAGATTGCTCGATGGAGACCATGCCTATAAACTCATTACAGAACAATTTAACATTGTACGTAATGAACCCAAGCGTGGAGGTACTTATCCGAATTTATTTGATGCACATCCACCCTTTCAGATTGATGGGAACTTTGGCTGCACAGCAGGCATCGCTGAAATGTTAATGCAAAGTCACGACGGATTTATATATCTTCTTCCAGCATTGCCTTCCGTTTGGAAAAATGGAGAAATAAAAGGTTTGGTGGCTCGCGGGGGATTCGAAATAGATTTAAAATGGAGCAATAGCAAGCTGGAAAAAGTGATTATCCGTTCGCGCAACGGCGGTGTTTGTCGACTTCGTTCACTAACAGAATTGACTGGTTTAACGTTGGCAAAAAACGAAAACCCCAACGCTCTGTATCATGTTCCGGCTACTCCGAAGCCAATCATTAATCCGGAAGCAACGTTCAAGCCGGTTGAATTGAAAAAAACTTATCTTTACGATTTAAACACGGAAAAAGGAAAAGAATATACGATATTAAGCAAGTAAAAAATGAAGAAACTAGTATTTATCACATTATTATTATTCGGAGCTTTTATGGCTACCGCACAAACGAAACCCGTAAAGCGTCCGTGGGAAAGTGGGAAACTTAAAGTCAGCGAAAATGGCCGTTACCTGCAACATGAGAATGGAGAACCATTTTTCTGGCTGGGTGAAACCGGATGGTTATTACCTGAGCGAACGGACCGCGACGAAGTAGAATTCTACTTAACGCAATGTGCTAAAAACGGATACAATGTAGTACAGGTACAAACCATCAATGATGTTCCCGCCTACAATAAGTTCGGACAATCGTCGATGCCAGAAGGTTGGGATTTTAAAAACATCAACAAGAAAGGTGTTTACGGCTACTGGGACCACATGGATTATATAGTAAAAGAAGCCGAAAAACGCGGGATATACATCGGAATGGTATGTATATGGGGCGGACTTGTACAATCGGGTTTAATGGATGTAAAACAAGCCCAAGTATACGGAAAATTTTTAGCCGAACGATACAAAAATTCGCCTAACATAATCTGGTTTATTGGTGGCGATATTCGCGGCGATATTAAAACAGATGTATGGGAGTCGTTGGCAAAATCCATCCGTGCCAATGACAAAAATCACCTGATGACTTACCATCCACGTGGCCGTACGTGCTCATCGACCTGGTTCAACAATGCTGAGTGGCTCGATTTCAACATGTATCAGAGTGGTCAT
>JBLIZK010000365.1:0-2346 GCA_048859825.1 Paludibacter sp. | reverse complement strand
ACAGCGAATACGCACATTTCCGGAGGGGTAATAACCTGTGAGTGGCCCGTTAAGTTTGCCCTTTACATAATAGCAGGTTTTATTTACAGCTCCATCTTCGTAGTCTTTGTAATAATCGGTGAAAAGTCCATCGTAAATACCATTTTTCAGAGTGGAATTTTCACGTATTTTTCCAGTGTCGTAAAACGCTTTTTGTGGTCCGTGCACTTTCCCGTTTACAAACCAGCGCTGGTATTGCAATTGTCCGTTTTCGTGGTAGGTTTTATGCTCGCCATTCGGCAGTCCGTTTCGATAAATGCTTTCTTCGTGTATTTGCCCGTTTTCGTGATATGTGATTACTTTTCCATTCACCACATCGTTTACATAGCTCACTTCCTGTTGCAGTGCACCCGAGGGATAATAATACTTTAGTGTTCCGTTGAGCAGGTCGTTTGAATAAGGCATTTCCTGTTTCAGAGTACCATCTTCATAGTAATCTTTCCACAGGCCGGTTAGTTTGTCGTTTTCAAACATTCCCTTTTGCCAGAGGACTTTGTCGGCGTAGAAAATCTGGTAAAGTCCATCCTTTACTTCTCTTCCGTCCGCTGCTTTTTTTACCGTATAAATTTCTTTTACAATTGTTTTGGAGTCATCGTACCATGTGGTTACTGTTTTCTGAGCGTTAATATTGACACATAACAGTAGCAACGGCAATGCAAATATCAGTTTCTTCATCGCTCCCTTTTATTTTACTTCCAGCAGAATCTGAGCTCCCTCAAGTGGCTGGCGATGTCCGTAATCCATAATAGCTGCAAGTGCAAATTTACCCGGTCCTGTGCTTTTGGGCAATTGAAGTTTTACAACTCTGGAATGGTCGGGATACACGGTTACTTTTATTGGATTAAATTTTTCTTCGGCAGCGGTTTGCATATTGGCAAGAGCTAAATGCACTGACGCATCGATAATGTTATCGCCGGTGTTGTTGACTGTTACTTCGAACGAACGCAAAGCATCTCCTTTTTTGGTTACTTCTTTCAGATCAGACAAAGTGGCTTTGTAACTGCGGTTTGTTTTGGGGGATTGTTTGAAGAGAATAACAATACGAGGAACCACCAAAACCCCTGATACCAGGTTTTTATCAGCTTCGAAGGCTGTTTTTTCTTCTACCGGCTCCACAGTAATCATTCCCCAGCGGGCTCCGTAGCCATCTTTTGGTACAGTGATAATAGCTTCGACAGTACCACTCTGATTCGGATTCAGCTCAATGAACGATGGGTTCAGCGTCACCCATTGTGCCCCCGAACGCGGACTTTTACCCAGTGCTACAGGTTTTTTATTTCCATCTTTATCCAATTCGTAGTCAGATAGCTTCAGCATATACTTTTGCGGACGGGCTGAGTGATTGATCAGATTAATTTTCTGGGTTTGAATTTCGCCGGGTTCAGCATTGAAACTTATCAAAACCGGAGATACCTCAAAATCCTGAGCGAATGTCATTGCGCTAAAAACGAGCAGAGCAAAAATAGTTTTTAATCGAATCATAAAGCTATATCAGTTGTATTTATTGTGTGTAGTAATTTTTGCAGCAACAAAAATACAATTAAGATTCAATCTGACAGCCTCTGTGGGTCTAAAAAGTTGTTAATGCGTCAGGTTTACTGAATATTGTAGCTGATTTCCGCAAAAAATCAAACATAACCACGCAGCATTATCTCCTGTCGGCTTATGGTATTTGCTTTGGGATTACATTTTATTTCCTGACAGATATTAATTAAAACATTAGTGCAAGATAATGGCATGTTTGTACAAAGTCCGGGCATTTGTACAAGGATATCTTTGTTTTTTCAATGCCTGCCTCTGAGTATTCCATCCTGACAATAAAAAACTCACGCCGGCTATTTCAGATAAAACCTTCGCCTTGCACTCTCATTCAATCCAAATACTGCAAAAAAGTGAATCCTGACGATAATATACTGATATTAAAACTCATTAAAGAAGGAGACAGACTGGCTTTCCGACATTTGTTCGAAACCTGGTTTACGCCTCTGTGCCGTTTTATGCATCTTTATATTCCGGAAAAAACTATAGTGGAAGAGCTGACGCTCGATCTTTTTATGCATATCTGGGAAAACCGACAGACTTTGCAGATACAGGTTTCGCTTAAAGCTTATTTGTTTCAGGCTGCCCGTAATAAATGCCTTAACGAATTGCGAAAACAGACAAATACAGTTTCGCTCGACGAAATATCAGGTGAAATTATTGATGCGGGCGTGTATAGTCTCGAACAGGCCGAACTGCAAAACCTTATACACGAAGCTGTGTTGGCTTTGCCCGATAAATGTCGCGAAGTGTTTTACCTCAGTCGAA
>JBLIZK010000364.1:0-4297 GCA_048859825.1 Paludibacter sp. | reverse complement strand
CATTATCTACCATCGAATTCAGTAATACAAATAACTGATATTAGCGGAAAAATACTTGAATCTAATAATGTAAGCGATGATAATTTTGAATTTACATTAAAAAATGCCGGTATTTATACCATTCAGATTGTATCAAATAAGGGTAACTGGATTTACAAAGCATCTAATAATTAATTATTTAAATCAGTTCTGCTATGAATGAGTTAAAAACAAAAAAAACATATCAGCCTCCTCTACTCGACCGTATTTCAATTGACAACGAAATGTCGTTGATACTTGTTTCGCTTGATCCGGGCGATCCCAACAGCTACGACCAGGATAATTACGATTTAGAAACAAATTATTATTATTACCAGCAACCGCAATAAATTTGCGGTTGCCACGGCATATCGTTTTTGAGTTTTTATTAGAGTATTGCAGTATACCTTTGAAGTTTGTTTTACTTCCGACCGTATACCATCCAGTACAATAAACCCACTAATATCGAACCACCAAAAATATTACCCAGTGTGGCCGGTATAAGGTTGTTGATAATGAAGTCGGTCCAGCCTATGGGTGCGCCGTTGAATATGGCAGCCGGGATAAAAAACATATTGGCAATGCTGTGTTCAAAACCGATGGCCACAAAAGCCATAACCGGAAACCACATACCAAACATTTTCGATGTAATATCTTTGGCCGCATAGGCAAACCACATGGCCAAAGCCACTAACCAGTTAGCCCCTACTCCTTTGAAAAAGACTTTGTAAAAGGGAGCAGATGTTTTGGCATCGGCCAGCGCATAAATACTGTCCTGCCAGGGCGATTTGGCAAATACGCCTGTAAGTGTAACCAGAAAATAGGCCACACACAGAGCGCCAATAAAGTTACCAACATAAACCAGTCCCCAGTTACGAAGCATATCCCCAACCGATAGTTTTCGATTCATTACCGGAGGAATAAAGTAGGCTGTATTGCCTGTAAAAAGGTCGGCTCCGGCTATGGTACAAAGCATCAGTCCTACAGGGAAAGCCGCCCCCATCAACAATTTTTGTATGCCGGGATTTTGGGCAGCAATACCGGGAATACCACCCCCAATTATAACGGCCAGTAAGCCACCAATGGCTATGTATGCACCAGCCAGGAAGGCCAGAATAAGTGTTTTCGATGTCGAAGAAGCTGCTTTCGTTTTTGCTACATCGCTCACAATTTCAACAATTTGTTTGGGAGTATTGTACATTTGTTTTATGTAAAAATATTCTTTTAATTATACTGTTAACCATAAACTGTAGATGGAGTTCCTTACATTCCGCGCAGCGGAACTCTAAACTACAAACTGAGAACTGTAAACTAGTTCACAATCACCTCTTTTACATACGCACTGAATATTTCGCTGGCAATGCGCAGTTGTTCGGGAGTATTTTGCTCCACTCCCTCCAGTTCGTATTTCCAGCCCAGCGATTCGTATTTGTGCATACCCAGTTTGTGATAAGGCTGAATTTCCAGTTTCTGCACATTGCTCATCGGCTTTAAAAACCGTCCCAAAGCATGCAGGTCGTCTTTATGGTCGGTATGCCCGGGGACTAAAACATAACGTGCCCATACAGCTTTATCTATGTCGTTCAGGTACTGAGCCATGCGTAACGTAGCTTTGTTGGATACGCCTGTAATGCCACGGTGTGCCTGTTCGTTGAATTCTTTGATGTCGAGCAATACTATATCAGTATACTTCAGCAATTCCTTTACATCGTCGTTTAGCACACTGCCATTGGTATCGATACAGGTATTGAAGCCTTCCTCCTTCAGCATTTTGAAAAAAGGAATGATAGCTTTGGCCTGCAACAGAGGTTCGCCACCCGATACCGTTATGCCACCGCGTTTACCAAAAAACGGTCGCTGACTACGAGCCAGTTTCATCAGCTCTTCGTACTCATAAAACCGCGATTCGCCCGTAGGCTCTATCGTATCGGGATTTGCACAGTACTTGCATTTGAAGTTGCAACCCTGTACAAAAAGTACCATACGAACGCCGGGGCCATCGAAGGTACCCAGCGATTCAACTGAATGTAAACGTATCATATATGTGTGATATGCAAAGAAGTAACCGGCCGTTGTTACACAGCAGATTACTTCATTTATTGCTTTAGTTTATTGTTTGGAAACTCATTACATCGCTTCGTGGAAGCTGCGGGCAATTACTTCCTGCTGCTGCGCACGTGTTAAGCGTACAAAGTTCACTGCATAACCCGACACACGAATGGTCAACTGCGGATACTCTTCAGGATGCTCCATGGCATCTTCGAGCATTTCGCGGTTCAGTACATTCACATTCAGGTGGTGTGCATTTTTAGCAAAATAACCATCCATAATGCTCACCAGGTTCTCACGACGTTGTTCATCGGTAGGCCCGAGTGTTTTAGGCACTATTGAGAAAGTATTTGAAATACCGTCCATTGAATGCTCATAATCCAGTTTCGAAACCGAGCTCAATGAGGCCAGTGCACCATTTGTATCACGACCGTGCATAGGGTTGGCACCCGGTGCAAAAGGCACACCTTTCAGACGTCCATCGGGGGTTGCACCCGTTTTATTACCATACACCACGTTGGATGTAATGGTCAGAATACTTAAAGTTGGCTCAGCATTTTTGTAAGTGCCCAAATCTTTTAGCAAGGAGTTGAAATAAATTGGAATTTCGCGGGCAAATACATCTACGCGGTCGTCGTCGTTACCGTAGCAGGGAAACTCGCCGTCAATTTTAAATTCTTTTGATAAGCCATTCTCATCGCGTACCACTGTTACTTTGGCATGTTTGATAGCCGAAAGTGAATCGGCCACGATGCTTAATCCGGCAGCTCCGTAAGCCAGGTTGATGCGTGGATTGGTATCGATGAAAGCCATTTGAGCTTTTTCGTAATAGTACTTATCGTGCATGTAGTGAATAATATTCATCGCATCGTTGTACACACGCGATACCTGAGCCATGGTTAATTTGAAGTTAGCCATCACCTCTTCCAGGTCGAGCACATCCGATTTCAGTGCCGGAATACCTTTAACAACCTGTTTGCCACTTATTTCGCAACGTCCTTCGTTAATTGCCAGCAACAATGTTTTAGCAAGGTTACAGCGGGCACCAAAGAACTGAATTTGTTTTCCAATTTCCTGGTACGATACGCAGCAGGCAATACCATAGTCGTCGCTGCAACGGCTGCTTTGCATCAGGTCGTCGTTTTCATATTGAATAGACGAGGTGTCGATTGAAACCTTTGCACAGAAAGTTTTGAAAGCTTCCGGTAGGCGTTGCGACCAAAGCACAGTCATATTAGGCTCTGGCGATGGGCCGAGGTTGTACAAAGTTTGCAGGAAGCGGAACGACGTTTTGGTCACTTTATGGCGTCCGTCGGACATAGTACCTCCTATCGACTCGGTTACCCAGGTTGGGTCGCCTGCAAAAATTTCGTTGTATGCTTCCATGCGCAAGTGACGCACCATTCGTAGTTTCATTACAAACTGGTCAATCAGTTCCTGTGCATACACTTCGGTGATTTTGCCTTCGGCAATGTCACGTTCAATGAAAATATCCAGAAACGACGATACATTACCCAACGACATAGCGGCACCATCCTGCTCTTTTACGGCAGCAAGGTAAGCCAGGTATACCCACTGAACAGCTTCGCGTGCCGATGCTGCCGGACGCGATAAGTCGAAACCGTAAATCAACCCTAATTGCTCAATGGCCTCCAGCGCTTTGATTTGCTCGGCCACTTCTTCGCGTAAACGAATTCGCTCATCGGTCATTGGTCCATCCAGCGAAAGCAAGTCGGCTTTTTTAGCCTCGATAAGGCGTGTTGTACCATACAATGCCAATCGACGGTAATCGCCAATAATACGTCCACGCGCATAATTATCGGGTAAGCCGGTAAGGATACCCTGCGAGCGGAACACTCTGATTTCAGGAGTATATACATCAAATACGCCATCGTTGTGAGTTTTAGCATATTTGGTAAAGGTTTCTTTTACCACTGGCGAAATTTCAACACCATTTTCCTGACAGGCTTTTTCCACAACAGCTATTCCACCATAAGGTTTCATAGCGCGTTTTAGCAACATGTCAGTTTGTAAACCTACAATAATTTCGCTTTCGCGATCGATATAACCTTCGGCATGTGAGGTAATGGTTGATACCAACTGATTGTCGATAGCGCGCACACCATTGTTTTCGCGTTCCTCTTTAATCGCCTGAACGCAAATTTGCCAAAGCTTTTTAGTAGTTTCGGACGGGCCACACAAAAATGAATCGTCGCCGTCGTAAGGAGTG
>JBLIZK010000363.1:0-2813 GCA_048859825.1 Paludibacter sp. | reverse complement strand
CCCACGCCGTTTGGCGCGAGCATTTGCTTATTGAATCTTTTTGGCGTTCGCTTAATTGAAATTTCCGAGGTTTCTAGCGTGCGAACAATAGCAGAATGCTATTTAATTAATATGTTTAGAAAAATTAGTTTATTCTTATTCTTTTAGTTTTTGAATTTTGTTTTTATTATGTTCGAGACGCCTTGCAGGACGTCTGTACTTTATTTTGTTTTATATTCAGTTTTTGGCTCGCTGGCCAATTGGCTTTCCTTCTTATTCTGCAAAGATATAAATTTTCGGATAGTTTGGTGTGAGCGGAGGGGGCATAAATAATGTGCAGTCTGTAATTTCCGGATGTGTCTGATATAGCTGCAAACAACTATCCGTTCCGCTTCAACGTGTATGCAACTCGCATTATATCATAGTTTAATTAAAGAGATATTACAGTGATATAATAGTAATAACATAGTATAATATTATAATGTGTTATCTTTTTATTGTATTTATAACAGAGATTTTATAAAAATAACTATATTTGCTTGTTGCTTCGGAACTGCTACGGAGCTGATAGCTTGCAGTTTAGTGTGCTAGCTGCTAAAACCTGAAAAATTATGGCCAGAGTAAATGGAATTTTTAAAGTAACGGGAAGTTTACAAAATGTGTCGTTTTATACCATGAAGGGAAGCGACAAGGTGTACATGCGCACCAAAGGTGGTCCTTCGGCCCGACGATTGAAGAAGGGGCCTGAATTTGAACTGGTGCGCCGGCATCAATCTGAATGGAAAGGTTGTGTGCTGTTTTCCCGCTATCTGTGTTCGTGCATGGATAGTATTTACCGCATGCGCGATTACAATGTGTCGCCGGTAATAAACGGTATAGCCAAACAACTGGTGAAGGAAGATACCGTAAATGAGGTGGGGCAACGCTCCATACTGCTATCGAAAGCGCGCGAGGTGTTCGAAGGATTTAACCTCAACAAACAGTTTCCGTTTAATACTGTTTTTCGTACGTCGCTGTATGTGGAAGTGGACAGGATTGCTGGTAAAATGAAGGTGTCGATACCCCGTATACTGACAGCCAATGACTTGTATAATGTACAGAAATTGCCTTTTTTCAGGCTGAAATTTAATTTGAGTTATATTTCGGACATGTACCATACACCCAACGACAGCTATAAATGTTTTGAAGAAACGACTGCCCAATACGGATTTCTGCGTGAGGAGAGTATTACTGAATGGTTCTCAACATCGGATGTGATTCCTGCTCAGCAAATTGAAACGAATCTGGAAATAAGCCGTACCGAGGCAGAATTGCAACATATTACTTTTCTGGCCATGGCCGGTATCGAGTTTGGCACAACTGTTGCCGGTGGTGCTATAGAGCCTGTGAAACATGCCTGCTGTGCTAAAATACTGAAGGCTTGCTAAGGAATTACTATCTAAACAGCCTGAACCAGGCTTTTACTTCCTTCAAGCGTCCGGCCTGTTCGTAGGTTTGGCATTTGAGTTCAAGCACATTGAAGGCATCCTCAATTTCGTCGACACTGAATTTCATGCCTTCGGTGGCCGTAAACTGAAGTAATTCGGTTTGCGTACTGTGGCTGTAACAGGCTTTACGGAAATCGCTGTCGCTATCCACGCGCGATATAAAGTTGATGGCTGCTTGTATGCTCATAATTGTTTCTTTTCGTCGTCGCACACATCGGTACTACAGGTGCTGCATTCGCCTCCGCACACATCGGCCAATGCCATGGCTGCTTCGTGACTGTAGGGCTCCAGCGTGTGGTTGCGGTATAAATTTATATTCTGACTTAGTTCGTTTCCCTGTGCTTTGTATACATTAAAACCTTTGTTTATAAGTATTTTAAGTGCCATTGGGTGTACCTGCCGGGTGATAATTGCCGACACATCCAGTTGTTGGAGCGCTGGTAATAAATCGGCCATATTTTCGGCCAGTTCGGCTATTTTTAGCCAGCACCCTTCGTCCTTTCGGGTATCGAAAACGCACAAAAAGCCATTTGCATTGAGTCCACCGGCCAGTATTTGTCGGTTTTGCAAGGTGTCCAGTACGGGTAATGCCAGTTTCATAGGCTTATAATTTTTTAGTCCAATAATGCATAGGAGGTTCGCAATGACCAAAGCCAAGACTGCTGTACAGGGCTTGTGCAGTGCTATTGTCGTCGCGCACCTCAAGGGTAAGTTTGCAATAGCCGCGTTCTTCCGATAGCTGTATCAGGTATTGCATCAGCGCTTTGCCCACTCCTTTTCCGCGCCATTCGTTCACTACCACAATATCGTGAATGTTCAGAAAGGGTTTTACCTGAAAAGTGGAGAAGTTGACAAAGCAGGTGGCAAGGGCTATGGCTTTAGAGTTGGCAATGGCAAAGTAAATCTCTGCTGTTGGATGATTGGCCAAGCCATCCACCAGGCGGAGTTGTTGCAACTTGTTGAGCGGTGCAGCGCCACCCATCGGGTCGGCCATATAATGGTTTATGAGTTCAGCCAGCGCTGTTAAATGCGCCGGATTGCTGAAATCGCATTTTTCAAATTCCATATCTTTTTCAAATTAGAAGTTTCGCTGCGCCTACTTGTGCAGGCTCCATTATATCTTAGTGTTTCTTACCGCTCACCGCTTACTGCTCGCTACTCACAGTTTAAAACGCTTCGGGTCGATGTCGTATTTTTTGGTTCGTATACCCATCATACGTTCGGTAATGCCCAGTTGTTCGGCTGCTTTGGTGCTGTTGCCTTTGGTAGCAATAAGTGCATCAATAATGATTTGCTTTTCCATTTTACCCAAAATAATATCCAGCGTTCCACTTTGCATGGTTTGTG